>JABMRB010000938.1 GCA_013202865.1 Candidatus Nealsoniibacteriota bacterium
ACGAACGGAACTCAAACAGTCGGGCTACTAGCGAGGCTCATTCTACATTCATCATTCATCATTCCCACCGCCCCCCCACCCCCCGTGCCCACCTCCCTGATCGAATCCCCCGGAACGCTACGCCCGATGCTTCGGCTGGCCTTGCCTGTGCTCGTCGAGCAGATGCTTGGCGTGCTCGTCTTTTTTTCCGACCGGCTGTTGGCCGTCTACTACTTCGACGAGTCGCACCAGGCGGCGATCACTTCGATGGCCTACCTGCTCTGGCTGACCTACGGGATCTTCTCGTTGGTGGGGATCGGGGCCACGGCCCTGGTCGCCCGGCAGGTCGGCGCCGGCGCGATCCGCTCGGCCCGCCACTCCACCAACCAAGCGTTGCTGCTGGGGGTGGGGCTGGCCGCTGTGGTTACCGCCTTGGGGATCGCCGGCGCAGACGACGCGGTCCACCTGATGCAACTCAAGGGCGTTGCCGCCGACGCCGGTACCGTCTACCTGCACTACCTGATACCCGCGGTGCCGCTGATCATGATTGTAGTTGTGGGTAACGCCTGCCTCCGCGGCGCCGGCGACATGGTGGCCGGGCTGGTGATCATGGCAATCGTCAACGTCGTCAACGTGGCCGTGAGTTGGGCGCTGGTGCTCGGCGCCGGACCGTTGCCAAGTATGGGCTGGGACGGCATTGCCATCGGCACGATGACCGGTCACGCCGTCGGCGGGCTGTTGATGCTGGGGCTGCTCGTGCGGGGGCGTCGCGGACTGCGGCTCGGGTGGCGGTGGTTGCGTCCGCATGGCGATCTGCTGCGGCGGCTGTTGCGGGTCGGCGTGCCCGGCGGCATGGACATGCTCTCGATCATCGGCTGCCAGCTCTGGTTCGTTACGGTGATCAACACGTTGGGCGACACGGCGGCGGCAGCACACGGGGTGGCGATCTGCATCGAATCGATGGCCTTCCTGCCCGGGGCCGCCTTCCAGGTCGCCGCCATGACGCTGGCCGGGCAGTACCTCGGCGCGAAGAACTACCGCAAGGCCGGCCGTAGCGTGCTGATGGCCCTGGCGGTTGGCGGCGGGATCATGATGCTCGTCGGCGTGGCGATCTACATCGGGGCCGACCCGGCCGCTCGTGTCGTCAGCGGCGGCCACCGCGAAGTCGCTGCCTTGGCCGCCCCCCTGCTGCGCACCGTTGCCCTGGCCATGCCCGCACTGGCGCTGACGATGATCCTCAGCGGCGCACTGCGCGGCGCCGGCGACACGCGTTGGGTGCTGGGTATCTCGCTGATCGGCCTGTTGGGTGTGCGAATCCCGCTGGCCTACTGGCTGGCGCTGGACCAAATCGTCTTCCTCCCCACCGGCCACACCATCCCCGGCTGGGACCTCGGCGTGCTCGGCGCTTGGTACGCGATGGTCGTCGATCTATCCGTTCGTGCCGCGCTGGTCCTCTACCGGTTCAGCCACGGCGGATGGAAGAAGACGGAGGTGTAGGGAGGCAGTGGGGAGTGGCGAGTGGCGAGAAACGCCCCCCGACTGCGTTCGGGGGAGTGGGTAGTGAAGTGTGAGCCGTGTCATTCCCCATTCCCCATTCTGCATTCTGCATTCATCATTCTACTTTTCTCCGTTGCATCGCGTTGCGCGTCTCGCCTTAGACGGGTAGAAGCCCGATCGATTGTTTCGGCTCGGGCCGGGCGAGACGGCGGAGCGCGGCAAGGGACGCCGTGTCGGCGCGCCGTCTCGCCCTTTGTTTGCAACCCGTTGAAAGAGGAGGTTGATGCCATGTCGACAAACCAACGAGAAAGTGAATGCCGGGGTGTGTATCGGATGCTGTTACCAGCGGCAGCCGGACTGCTTCTTGCTGCCGCAGCCACCACCGCCAGTGCTGCCGGAATGTTGATCGCAGACGGCGGCCTCGGCGGCGTGCTCAAGATCGACCAGCACGAAGTTCGGGTGACGATCAACAACGGCATTGCCGTGACCGACGTCACGCAGACGTTCCGCAACACGGAGAATCGCCAGGTCGAGGCCCTCTACCTGTTCCCCGTCCCCAAGGGTGCCTCGGTCGCCAACTTCAGCATGTGGATCGGCGGCAAGGAGATGATCGGCGAAGTCGTCGAGAAGAAACGCGCCCGCGAGATCTACGAAAGCTACAAACGGGTTCGCCGCGATCCCGGGCTGCTGGAGCAAGTGGACTTCAAGAACTTCGAGATGCGGATTTTCCCCATCGGGCCGCAGGCAGAGCAGAAGGTGCAAATCACCTACTACCAACAACTCGACTACGACCACGATTGGGCCACCTACGTCTATCCGCTGGCTACCGCACCGCGGCCCGGGATAAATTCGCGAACCGAGGGCAGCTTCTCGCTTACGCTGCGTGTGAAATCCGAGGTGCCGCTGGTGGCACTCGAGAGCCCCAGCCACGCGGACGACTTCGTCGTGGTCTCGCACACCGATTCCTACTACGAGGCCAGCCTGGAAACGAAAGGTGGCGATCTGAACCGCGACGTCGTCCTGGCCTATCACGTGGCCCGGCCGATGACCGGGATCGACGTGGTCGCATCGAAGGCCGCCGGCGACGACGGCTATTTCATGCTCACGCTGACCGCCGGCGACGAACTGGCTGCCGACAACCCGGGCATGGACTACGTTTTCGTGCTGGACGTCTCCGGCAGCATGGCCTACGACGGCAAACTGGCCCTTTCCAGCCAGTCGATCGGGGCCTTCATCGACGGGCTGGGACCCGATGATCGATTCGACGTGGTGGCATTCAACGTCAAACTGACCACGCTCTTCGGCGGGCTCCGCGCGGCCGACGACGCGGCCCGAGACGAGGCGGGCCAATTCCTCAGTTCGCAGCAAGGCCGCGGCGGTACGATCCTGCGGACGGCCATGGGGATGGCCTATCAATACGGCGAACCCGATCGCCCCTTGAACGTCGTTGTCCTTAGCGACGGCATGACCGAACAGGCCGAACGCCGCGAACTGCTCGCGACGATTGCCCAGCGCCCGGCCAACGCCAAGGTGTTCTGCATCGGCGTCGGTAACGAGGTCAACCGGCCCCTGTTGAGCCAACTGGCCGAGGAGGCGGGCGGTCTGGCGGCCTTTCTCTCCCGCGGCGACGACTTCCAACGTCAAGCCAAGGCCTTTCGCCGCAAGCTGACCCGGCCGGCAGCCGCCAACGTGCAGATCGACTTTGCCGGAGCAGACGTCTACGATCTGGAGCCGAAGCAGTTGCCAAATCTCTATTACGGTATGCCCGTGCGTATCTACGGCCGCTACCGTAGTGCCGGCCCGACGGACGTTCGCCTGCGGGCCGAGATCAACGGGGCTCCGTTGGATCGCACGATGCAGATCGACCTGCCCGGCTCCGAGTCGGGCAACACGGAGGTCGAACGGATGTGGGCCTCGCAGAAGGTCGACCGGCTGCTGAAACAGGCCAATCGCGACGGCTCGCGGTCGCCAGTGCCGCCGGCAGCGGGGGACGCTGTGCTCGACGAGATCATCCGCCTCGGGGAAACCTATTCGATCGTCACCGAGTATACGTCGTTCATCGTGCTGGAGAACGACGCCGAGTACCGCCGGTGGAACATCCAACGCAAGAACCTCAGCCGCACGACCCGCGACCGCAAGCAGCAACAACTCGTCCGGTCGCGGCTCGACGCCATGCGAGAGAAGGCACTGGCCGATCTGGGGCCACGACCGAACGCGACCGAGCAACTCGCGGACGCTCGAACTCAGTCGCCCGATACGGCCGACCGCGACGTTGCAACACCGCAACGGCAATCTACCGGCAACAATGATTCCGGCGGGACGCGCCGCGGACCAGGCTTCGGCGGAGGCGGCGCGATCGACCCGATTAGCGGTGCGATCGTCCTGAGTTTGGCCGGGCTCGGTGCGGCGGCTGCCCGACGACGGAAATCACAGCGACGAAAATCCCGGCGTCGAAAATCGTAACGTCGCGAATCGCAACGTCCGCAGGAGTAATGCCGTGTTTGAAACCAACCCAGATGCCCCAACCGGCAACGAACCATCGGCACCACGTCTGCCGGCCGCCACGCTGATTCTCGTGGCGGCCGCCGTGGTGCTGATGCCGTTGGAGACGCTCTCGCAGTGGTTCGAGTACGACCGGACGGCCGTCGCCAGCGGTCAGCTCTGGCGGATCGTCACCTGTCAACTCACCCACTGCTCTTGGGACCATCTCTTCTGGGACGCTGCCGCCCTGACCGTCATCGGTTGGGTGCTCGAGCGCGACCATCGTCGGGCAATGCTCGTGTGCGTCGGCCTGGCGGCGGTGCTGATTCCGTTGGCCGTCCACCTCTGCCTGCCCGAGATCGCAACCTACCGAGGCCTTTCCGGCATCGACTCGGCCCTGTTCATACTACTGGCCGTCGCCTTGTTGCGAGAAAGCCGTGCCGACGGCGATCGCTTATGGACCGTCGCCTGCACGCTGCTGCTCGCCGCATTCGCCGCCAAGACAGCCTATGAACTAGTAACCGGATCGACCCTCTTTGTTAATGCCGAACAGTCCGCTATGCTACCGGTTCCGCTGGCACACGTGGTCGGTGCCCTGCTAGGCGCCGCATGTGGGTGGCGAGGCAGTGGAGAGTACCGAGAAACGCCCCCCGACTGCGTTCGGGGGGGTGGAGCGCGGGTAGTGCAAACAATCGGAGGATTCGGTGATGGGGAGATGGCTGGAACGGTTGCGGCACAGCGTCCTTCGCTGCCGGCGGCACCGCGCCGCATGGCGAGGCAGCGTACTGCTTGCCGTATGCTTCGCCGTTAGTGTTACGGCCGCCGATGGGCCGGGCGTGAACATGGCACGGGGGAAGAAGGTCACCTTATTTCCCCAACCCAATTACAAGCATTGCACCGATCCGGGCGACGCCGTGCAGCTTACCGACGGCGAGACGACCGAGGATTACTTCTGGACGCAACAAGGCACCGTCGGCTGGCAGTCGGCCCGGTACGCGACCGTCACCGTCGACTTAGGACGCGTCGAGCCGATCTCCGGTGTGACGTTTCGCACCGCGGCCGGCCGTGCCGGTGTGCAATGGCCTGGGGCCGTCCGCATCCTGACCAGCGACGACGGCAAGACGTATCGCGACGCAGGCGATCTGGTCGAACTCGATCAGAAGGTCAGCGGCCCATGGCCGGAGGAATACGCCATCCGTCGGCTCGTGGCGACCGGGCTGAAGACCCGTGGCCGCTTCGTGCGCTTTCTGATTCTTCCGTCGGCCGGCAGTCCGTACACGTTTGTCGACGAGGTCGAAGTCTTCCGCGGTCCGGAGGCCCTGCTACAAGGCCCGCCCGGTGGAAAGCCCGTCGGCGAGATGGAGACGATCTTTGCCCAGTGGCGAATTGGCTCGGCCGTCGAGCGACGATTCGAGGCCGACATCGCGGGCGTGGAGAAGGCGATTCGCGATGCGAAGTTACCCGACGAGGCCGTCCGCAAGCGGCTTCTGGAGCAACTGGCTGACGCGGCCGGGCAACTGCGGGCGAGTTTCGTGCCGACCGACGGATCGTTTCGCGCCGTGTTGCCGTTCAATGATGCCCATGCCCGGCTATTTCAAGTGCAAGCCGCGCTGTGGAAAGCCCAAGGCCGACCACCGGTGGTCGCCTGGGTTGCGTGCCCTTGGGACCCACTCGATCCATACGCCACGCCGCCGAAGTCGTCCGGCGGGCGGATCGACGTTCATCTGATGCGGGGTGAGAAGCGGGCCGTGGCGCTGAATCTGGCCAACAGTACGGACCGGCCGTTGGGTACGGGGGACGACGATCTGCGTCTTAACTTCGAGGGAGTCGGGCACGAAGGATGCCAGCCGGTGGGGTGGACCGATACGATCGAAGGGCGGCCGGTGAGCAGTGCGATCCCCGAGGCATGGCGTCTCGGAGCTCCCGCGGACGTTCATTTCCGGCCGGGATTAGTTCTGCAGTTGTGGCTGACCTATGCCGACACGGTGCCGCCCCGCGATCGGAGCCGCGGCCGTGCCGAGAAACCGACACCTCGCGAGTACGACGGCGCAATTCTCGTCGGAGGAAAGCACCCGGTACGGATCCCCGTCCGCCTGACTGTCTATCCGTTCGATTTCCCGAAAAAGACAAGCCTTCTGTTGGGCGGCTGGAGCTACACCAACGGCGGCGGGCGCTACGGGATTACACCGCAAAACCGCGACGCGCTGGTCAAGCATCTACAGAGTTGCCACGTCAACGCGCCCTGGGCCACCGCTGGCGTGATGATGAGGTATGACGTCGCCGCCGACGGCTCCGTGAAGCTCGACACCCGCGAGCTCGACGAGTGGATCGACCAATGGCCCGATGCGCGGCGTTACATGGTGTTTCTCTCCGTGGGTGAGACGTTTTCAGGGACGCAGGTCGGCACGGCGGAGTTCGAGCAACGGGTGGCCGCGTGGATCTCCGCCTGGGTCGCTCACTTGAAGACCCGCGGCATCCCGCCCGGGCGGCTCGGGCTGCTGCTGTTCGACGAACCGAACGAGTTCAAAGGTGCCGGGGAGTTGATTCGCTGGGCCAAGGCGATCCGCCGGGCCGAGCCGGACGTGCTCATCTGGGAAGACCCCACCTACCGCGATCCGACCAAGGCCCCGGCCGAACTGTTCGAGGTCTGCGACGTCCTCTGCCCGAACCGGCCGATGTGGCTGGCCCAAGGTGAGCCGTTCGCGGAATTCTATGCTCGGCAACGGGAGCAAGGCCGCGAGTTGCAATTCTACTCCTGCTCCGGCCCGGCCAGATTGCTGGACCCGTACAGCTACTATCGTTTGCAGGCTTGGCACTGCTGGCAGGCCGGCGCCACCGGCTCGTTCTTCTGGGCCTTTGGCGACAACAGCGGCAGTTCCTCCTGGAACCCCTACCTGGCCAAAGCGGGTCCCTACACACCGCTGTTTCTCGACGAGCAAACCGTCACAGCCGCCAAGCAGATGGAAGCGATCCGCGAGAGCGTACAGGACTACGAATACCTGGCCATGCTCCGCACGGCCGTCGAGAAGGCCAAAGCGGCCGGTCGTTCCGACGCGGCGCTGCGCCACGCCGAGTCACTCCTATCCACCGCCGCCGCCGAAGTCCTTGATGCCGAAGGCGCCGCCGATCTTCGCTGGCACCAGCCGAAAAATCGTGCGGTTGCCGATACGGTTCGCGTGCGGATTCTCCAGGCGCTGGTGGCGGTAGTGGAGAGTGGGGGGCGAGGGTCGGGTGGCCGTTAAGAACTCGTACAGGAATAAATTCCCGATTCGGGTCTTGGGCGTTGGCTGTGAGCGTTGAGCTTTGCG
>JABMRB010000939.1 GCA_013202865.1 Candidatus Nealsoniibacteriota bacterium
CTATCCGCTGATCGGGCCGGCACAGCAGCACCACGCCCACTACAAGTGCATCATCTACTTCAGCGAGACCGAACGCGTCGGCTGGCCCGTGCCCTACACGCACACCGACGAAGACGCCCAAGAAGTGATCTACATCGACCACAACCACCTGCACATGGTCGGCAACATCGATCCGGGGCCCGGCAGCGGCTACTAGTCGCCGTAGCTGAACTCGCAAGAGTTCAGTCAGGGTAGTTCGGTCGAATGCGGCGACGACGAATCTTTGCGAATCCAGCTACCCGGAACGAAGCGCTAGATGTGATACATCTGCTCGTCCCGTGCTCGCACCTGCTCGAGTAGCATCGCCAGGGAAACATCGTTGAGCATTCGTCGTTGCACCGAATCGACTTCTTCCCAGGTCTCCGTCAGGACCTTCACCGCGGGAGAATCGGGCGAGGCGTTCGTGGCCCTGCCGTTCTCACGCGGTGCGCCGATGATGATGTCCATCACTTGCCCCAGCGAGACATTCTCGGGAGGCTGGATCAGGTTGTATCCACCGGCGGCACCCCGAACGCTGGCCACCAGACCGGCCCCCTTCAATTGCAGTAGTATCTGCACCAGGAACCGCGACGGAACATCGTGCCGCTCCGCGATGTGGCGAATGCGAACCGGCTTTTCCGAACCATAATGGGCAGCCAACTCCACCATCGCGATGCAAGCGTACTCAGTCTTTGCAGAAATTTTCATTGGACTCTCTCACCCGAGGAATAAATCGAACAGCCCTCCCCAAGGGCATGAAACACCATGTTTATTACAATTATAACAATTGTTTGCGAGGAAGTCAAATGGAAACGGCTCCGCCGCGAAACTTTTCGCCTGAGCCGCCTGCCAATACCCGCCGGCAACTCGCTCCGCGTGCCAGGCTTCAGGCCGGGTACTTGACCCCCGATGCCTCTATCGCCACGATATGGTAGAAGCAAGGGCCCCGAGAGCAAGAAAGGTTGTTGCAAACATGACTGAAAAAGCATACTTAGCAGTCGATATGGGGGCCTCCAGTGGACGCCACTTGGCGGGGTTCTTCAACGGCGAAAAACTCCGGCTCGAGGAGGTTTTTCGCTTTGAGAACGGCGCCGTCGACGTTGACGGCAAGCTCTACTGGGACCTACTCGGGCTTTGGACCAGCGTACGTCGAGGCCTCCAGAAGGCCGGTGCGGAGATGGGCAAAGACATCGTCTCCGTGGGCGTGGACACCTGGGGAGTTGACTTTGGGCTGTTGGGGCCCGGCGACGAATTGTTGGGTAACCCGTTGCACTACCGCGACGCCCGCACCAACGACATGCCGGAGCGGGCCTTCTCGATCGTCCCGCGCGAGGAGATCTTCCGCCATACGGGCCTCCAATTTCTCCAGTTCAATACGCTCTTTCAACTCCTGGCGATGAAACTGGCCGGTTCGCCCCTGCTCGATATCGCCCAAACGCTGCTGATGGTTCCCGACCTCTTCCACTGGCTCCTGACCGGCGTAAAATGCAACGAAATGACCGAGGCCAGCACCTCGCAGTTCTACAACCCGGTCACCGGCGGCTGGGCAACCGAGCTGCTCGATAAGTTCGATCTGCCCACAGGCATCCTCGGCAAGATCGAACAGCCGGGTACCGACCTGGGGCCGTTGCGGGCGAACCTCGTTACCGAGACGAGGCTCTCGGCCGCGAAGGTAATCCTGCCCGCCTCGCACGACACGGGTAGTGCCGTCATGGCCGTGCCGGCCCGTAGCGTCGCGGGCGAGCGGCCCGACTGGTGCTACATCAGCCTGGGGACCTGGGCGTTGATGGGAATCGAGTCGCCCCGCCCGGTGATCAACGACACCGTGTTGAAGCACAATTTCACCAACGAGGGCGGCGTCGGCAACACCAGCCGCGTCTTGAAGAACATTACCGGCCTATGGCTCTTGCAGGAGTGTCGCCGGATCTGGAACCTCGCCGGGCGGAACTGGGACTGGGAGGACCTCAACGGGCTGTCGGCCGCCGCCGAACCGCTGGTCTCGTTCATCGACCCCGACGTCTCCGACTTCGTCGCCCCGGCCAACATGCCCGAGGCGATCTGCGAGTTCTGCCGGCGCAGCGGCCAGCGCGTTCCCGCCGACGAAGGGGCCGTGCTACGATGTGCCCAGGACAGCCTCGCCATGAAGTTCCGCCACGTGCTGGCGATGTGTGAGGAAATCGTCGGCGGCCGCTTGGAGACGATCCATATCGTCGGCGGCGGCACCCGCAACCGGCAAGTTTGCCAGGCCGCGGCCGACGCCTGCGGCCGGCGCTTGGTTACCGGCCCGATCGAAGCGACGGCCATCGGCAACGTGATGGTCCAGGCCGTCGCCGCCGGAGACGTTGCCTCGATCGCCGAAGCCCGAGAAGTCGTCCGCCGCAGTTTCGACGTCGAAGAATACGAGCCCCAAAACACCCCCGCCTGGGACGACGCCTACGAAAAGTTCTTGGAGATTCATTGACGGTGAGGCCATAACGCGAGTCGAGCAGTGAGCTATGAGCTATGAGCTATGAGCAGTGAGCTATGAGC
>JABMRB010000940.1 GCA_013202865.1 Candidatus Nealsoniibacteriota bacterium
GCGGATGGACTAGGCCAAGGCCGAAGGGTACTTCTACGTGGCCAACGTCTACGTGGGCAACGGCATGGACACAATCGAGCTTGGCACGGTCAAGTACCTACGCGTCGTCGAGTCGCCCGAGAAACGGTTCTGGACGCAACAGAACTGGCAGGGCAGCGGCACCCAGGCACCCGGCATGGCGTATAACGACTTCAACAACAAGCAGATCCTCGGCACGGTGCCGGTGGAGGAGGACGGCAGCGCCTATTTCGCCGTGCCGGCCGACCGGTTCGTCTACTTCCAGCTTCTCGACAAGAACGGGATGATGGTGCAGTCGATGCGGAGCGGCACGATCACACGGCCCGGCGAAACGAACGGTTGCGTCGGCTGCCACGAGAGCCGCCGCAGCAGCGTACCGACCAACCACGTCGCGGCCGCCATGCGGCGCGGGCCGAGTTCGCTGCAACCGTGGTACGGTGCCGAGCGAAACTTCGGCTACGTGGTCGAGGTGCAGCCGGCGCTCGACAAACACTGCGTTTCCTGTCACGACTACGGCAAAGAGGCGGGCAAGGCGTTGAACCTTGCCGGCGACCTCGGCGTGATGTTCAACACGTCCTACATGGAGCTTCGCACCCGCGGGTTCGTCAGCGTACCCGGCGCGGGCCCGACCAACGTGCTGCCGCCGATGAGCTGGGGTTCACACGCCAGCCGGTTGGGTAAGGTGCTGCTGGAAGGCCACGGCGACCCGGAGATCGACCGGCAGGTCAAGCTCGACGAGGAGAGCTTCGCCAGCATCGTTACCTGGATCGACATCAACGCGCCCTACTATCCCGAGTACGCCAGCGCCTATCGCAACAACCGCTACGGCCGCTCGCCGCTGGACCCCGGGCAACTCAAGCGGCTCGGCGAACTGACCGGCATGAACCTCGGCGACCAGAATCTCTCGTCCCACGTCAGTTTCACGCGGCCGGAAGTGAGCCGCTGCCTGGAGAAGCTCGACGGCGGCGATCCTAAGTATCGCGAAGCGCTCGATATTATCCGCGCCGGGATGCAAATGCTCGCCGAGCGACCCCGGGCCGACATGCCGGGCTTCAAGCTGGTCGATCGGATCGAGATCGACCAGGAGGCCAAGTATCGGGCCCGGCTACAGGCCGAGATCGAGATGCGTCAAGCGATCATTGCCGGAGAAAAGAAATTCGAGCAGTAGCGAGAGAGGGGGGCTAGGGACTGGGGCAAGAGGAGACTGACATCGACCCCCAGTCCCCAACCCCCAACCCCCAATCCCCTAGCCCCCAGTCCCAAACTTGGAACCACTGAATGTACGCTTCTGAACCGTTTTCGGCTGCGATCGACCGGGAGACCGGTACGCTCGCGTCGCCCGACAATATCTACGAGCGGCCGCTCAGTGCCATGGCCGCCATGTATGAGGACGCCGAGGCCGTCAAGGCCGCACTGGCCGGCGGCGATCCGATCATCTACAAGGTCTACGAGAAGAATATGCCCGAGCTGCCCGGCGAGTTGCAGTGGTGCATGAGCGTGACCATGCCCGGCAAGATCGGTCGCGAGTATTTCATGACCAAGGGCCACTTCCACGAGGTCCGCGACACGGCCGAGATCTATCTCTGCACCCGCGGCACCGGCTACATGTTGATGGAGACCGAGGACGGCCGGACCGACGCCCAGGAGATGCGCCCCGACGTGGCCGTCTACGTGCCGGCCCGCTGGGCCCATCGTTCGATCAACACGGGCGACGAGCCGCTGATTTCGTTCTGCGTCTACCCGGGCGACGCCGGCCACGATTACGGCTCGATCGAAACGGCCGGTTTCCGCAAACGAATCGTCGAGATCGACGGCAAACCGGCGATTATCGACAACAAGCCGTAGGGGAGAATGCAAATGCTATCGCTGCCGCCAAAGGCTACCGGCCCAACGATGTACTTCATCGGCGTGACGACCGGCAAATCGTCGATTATGACCGTCTTTCCGCGATGGGCCGAGGCACTCGGGATCGATGCGGTGCCGCCGGCAGCGAGGGGCGCTGTGCTCAAAGGGATCGATCTGGAAATCCACGGCCCGGCTGAAGACTACTGCCAAGTCGTCGAGTTCATCAAGAACGATCCGCTCTCGCTCGGCGCGCTGGTGACCACGCATAAAATCGATCTATTGACCGCGGCCCGGGCGTCGTTCGACCGGCTCGGCCCCTACGCGGAGATTCTCGGCGAGGTCAGTTCGATCTCCAAAAGCGACGGGCAACTCTGGGGGCACGCCAAGGACCCGATCACCAGCGGGCTGGCGTTGGAGGCCTTCCTGCCGGTCGATTGGTGGAAGCACTCTGACGGCGAGGCGTTGATCTTCGGCGCCGGCGGCTCGGCCCTGGCCATCTCGATGTACATGATGGACCCCCGCCACGGCGAGAACCGACCGGCCAAGGTCGTGGTCACCAACCGTTCGCAGCCGCGGCTGGAAGAGATGCAGCGAATCCACGCCAAGCTCGACTACGGTGTGCCCTGCGAGTATCACCACTGCCCCGAGTTCACGCAGAACGACGCCGTGCTCGCCACGATGCCCGAGTGCTCGCTCGTAATGAACGCCACCGGCCTAGGCAAAGACCGCCCCGGCTCCCCGATCACCGACGCCGGCCAATTCCCCCGCCGCGGCCTCGCCTGGGATTTCAACTACCGCGGCGACCTGAAGTTCATCGACCAGGCCTGGGCCCAAGAGGCCGACCGGGAGTTGATAGTCGAAGACGGCTGGATCTACTTCATCCACGGCTGGAGCCAGGTGATTGCCGAGGTGTTTCATCTGGAGTTGGGGCCGGAGAAGATCGATGAACTCAGTCGGATTGCTGCGGATGTGCGGAAGTAAGGGGGAGGAGTGGGGTCATCAGTGTTAAGGCAAGGCAATGGCAACCGACCTCGCACTTGAACGGAAAGACAAAGGCCCTCCCGAAAGCCCCTGTAAACCAGAACCTAGAATAGCTGGCAGGGCAACGCTTAGGTGCGTTGGCTCCAGGCCACAGGAGAAAATGATCTGATGACTCATCAGTCGCGAAAAGTCTCATTCAGCCGAAGACGGTGTATCTCACTTGCCGGCGCGAGTGTGTGTGCGGCGTTCCTGGGGAATCCCAGATCGGGTCTTGCAGAAGACGAGGAAGATGAAGACCGGGACGAACTCCCAACGGATCACGAGTCATTACCCGATAGCTATTTCACAGATGTAGAGTCGCGACCACCGACCGATTGGAGCGAGCTGTATTTTGACCGACAAAAGAAGGAGATTCGCGAGGTAAGGGTCGTTTTCTACAAGGAAGAACAGATTCCGTTTACACTGCATAAGCGCCAGCCTTTGCTAGTCGCCAATGGAGAGGGCTTCGACGCAGTGATTCGCGATCCTGTCCAACTGAGGCTTATTGCTAAATCACTCCAGTTCCAGCTTTGCATCGCCTGCGCGCCCACTTCAATGTGGGGAGGTGTGGATCTCACGTTGGGGGCAGTCCATGTGATCGCCCCTCCCCGCCATGTGCTGATTGGGATTACAACTGCCGGCTTTGTGCTTGGCACGCGTCACTACGTAACACCGAGGACCTTCTTCTCTTGGGGGCTCGCGAAAACGCTCGATGAGGCGTTGGTCAAGCAAGGAAAGCCGCGAATGTCGGCCTCCGTTTTTGATAACCTGTCGGGCGAGATGAGGGTGCGCCGCGCAAAGGCCATGTACGAACATTCCCGAAAGATGCTAAGTCAACCGGCTGCCGAGACGAAACCGGGACATGACTGATTAACGGGGATCTTGCGCGATCGGCCGGACGACGATCCGACTCCAATAGCCTTACTGCCGGCCGTGAAACGGCCGCTTGCATTCTCGGCACTCGACCTCTATGCTGTTGTGAAACGTCCCGCAAAATTGAGGTGTTGCCATGCGCGTCCTTACCAAGTGTCTCCTACTTGCCTGCCTGCTCGTCACTCCGGCAGCGGCCCAACAGCCTCAGCTTCGCAAAGGCAACGCACAGACGCCCGCGGAAGCGAAGGCAGAACTCGAACAGTTCAAGAGTTCGTACGACGACCTGGCCGGCTGGAAACAGCGAAAGCAGGCCATCCGCAAGGGCATCCTCGAAGGGGCCAAGCTGACCATGCTGCCGGAAAAAACGCCGCTGAAGCCGCTGTTCGTCAAGCGGCGTGAGTACGACGGCTACGTTGTCGAGAACGTGGCCTTTCAATCCTCGCCCGGCTTCTACGTCACCGGCACGCTCTATCGGCCGAGCGACGCGAAGGGCTCGCTCGCGGGCATTCTCTGCCCGCACGGCCATGGCGGGCGGTTCAACGCCGCAAGGCAGACACGCTGTGCCGTGCTCGCCCGAATGGGAGCCGTCGTGCTGCAATACGACATGGTCGGCTACGGCGACTGGAAAGAGGCCGGCTGGTCGCACAAGGATACCCCCGAGGTACTCAGGCTGCAAACGTGGAACAGCATTCGGGCGTTGGACTTCCTGCTCTCTCAACCGGGCGTCGATCCCAAGCGGATCGGCATGACCGGATGCAGCGGCGGCGGCACGCAAACTTTTGTGCTCGCGGCGATCGACCAGCGCGTTGCCGTTTCAGTGCCCGTGTGCCAGGTATCGGCCCACTTCTTCGGCGGATGCGTTTGCGAGAGTTCCATGCCGATCCACTGGGGCCCCCACCACAAGACCAACAATGCCGAGATTGCCGCACTGGCCGCGCCCCGCCCCCAAATGCTGGTCTCCAACGGCAAGGACTGGACGCAGAACACGCCCGAGGTCGAGTTCCCCTACGTGAAACACGTCTACGGCTTGTACGACGCGGGCGACAAGGTGGCAAACGCCCATTTCCCCACCGAGGGACACGACTACGGCGACTCCAAACGCATGGCGGTCTATCCCTTTCTGGCGAAGCATCTGAAACTCGACCTCGACCGGGTCCGCAGCGCGGACGGCAAGATCGACGAATCGTTCGTGGTTGCCGAGGATTACAAAGCGATGCTGGTGTTCAGCCCCGAGAACCCCCGCCCCGCCGACGCCGTGGCACCCAACACACCGCTGCCGTAGCCGCCTGTTCTGCCCCAAGATAACTGACAACTGACAACTGACAACTACTCCCCCATACACGTCACCTTCCCGTCGCGTGTGCTCAGATAGAGCCGGCCGTCGGCCGCCACCATGCCGTCGAACACGGGCGGTGAGTCGAGCTTGTACTCGGCGACCGTCTCGCCGTCCTTCTTCGATACGCCCCACAGCACGCCGCCGCTGCGGCCGTCGAACGCTGCCATCGGGTCGCCCTCCACCAGCACGTCCGGCGGGCCGGCGACGAACAGCGCGTTTTCCGCCGCAACCATCGCTCGAACGCGAACGGGCACCCACTTGAACCACACGGGCGGGTCTTTGCGCGTGAAGCCGATCCCCTTAGGCACGTTGCGGGTGTAGTCGGGCATGATCGGTTCGTTGTCGTTGGCGTCGGCGAAGAGTAGATAGCCGTTCTTGGCCGGCGTGAACAACGGGCTTTGCACGTTTCGCCGTGGATAGGCCTGGACCGCGTAGGTCTTTTCGTCGTCGACGCAGAGGATCTGGCCGGTCTTCGCCGCCCGATTGGCGATGTAGAAGCCGGGCCAGGTCTCGGAGTAGGTCCAGAACGTGCGGTTGTACCACTCGTCGTCGAGCAGTCCGCCGGTGGCGAAGACGTGCCGGCCCATCTTTCGATCCCCCAGGTTGGCACCGCCGTACTTCTGCTCGAGTTCCTTCATCAACGCCCCGTTGACTCGCAACTGCCAGTCGCGCTGGATCTTCTCCTCTTTCGCCATGGTTTCCATCCCCTCGACGAACGGCTGGTCCATCAGTTCCTCCCGGCCCATGGCGTTCGACTTCTTGTTGGGATCGGGGAGGATGTACGGCACTTCCTGCTCTTGCAGCGAAAGGTCGAGCTTGTACTGGCCCAGGTAGATGAACCCGCCCTCGCAGGAGAGGATATCGGAGAGCGCCCCCTCGATATGGTAGCCGGGAACGAACGGCTTGCCTTCGGCGTCGCTACGGGTTCTGGCCCAACTCGACAGCGTGGTCCGGTGCAAAACCTTTCCGCTGGCCGGATCGAGTCCGAAGACGCGGATCCCGCCGTCGAGGTTCGTCGACCGCCCGGCCGTGAAATAGGCCACGCCTTGCTCCAGCAACACGCTGCCGTGTACCCGCCATGGCGATTCGAGTTGATCGTAAGCCATCATCAGCCGGTCGACCGGGGCGGCCAGGAACCGCCAGACCAACTCGCCGTCGGAGGCCCGCAGGCAATGGACGCGTCCGTCGGCCGAGCCGAACAGCACCAGTGTACCGTAGACGGTAGGCGGCGAATCGATCCGCCCGCCGGCCGTGTAGGTCCAGCGTGTCGAGCCGTCGTTGCGATCCAGCGCATACAGCGTGTGCGTATCCTTCGAGGCGACGAAGACGCAGCCGGCGATCACCGGCGGGGTCAGTTTGCCGCCGAGTTCGATCGACCAGCGCCGCGCGAGTTCGGCAGGCACTGCGGTCGTGGCACCGCCGCTACGGCGACCGTCGTGCCGGTACATGGGCCAGGAAGAAGTGGTGAGTGGTGCGTGGTGAGTGGTGAGTGCAGATCGAGTAGCTGCGTATGCCGGGCCTTTCTCCAGCCGCTGGGCGTCGGGCACGGCGGGTCCGTCATCGGCGGCGGCGCCGGCCAACGCGTTGAAACCGGTCAGCTTCACGCCCGTGTAGCAGAAGCACGGGTTGGGCGCGGTGTACAGCAGGCCGTTACACGGCAGCACGCCGAACGTACACGGGCCGCGCAGCCAATCGTTTTGCGTGTGCGGTTCGCCCATCAGGCTGATAAACTCCGCGCCGCGATTGGGCGTAATCATGAACCGTTCGGTGGCCTTGCGGGGGTAGCATCGCGGGTGATGGCCGGCCGAGAAGACCTCGTCGGCACCTTCGATCACCGTTTTGACCTTCCCCGTCTTCAGATCGAGCCCGGTTGTGTCGTTGATCCACACTTGACCATTGACGGCAAAGAGCGTACCTCGCGAGCCCGCGGCCTCCCAGAGAGTCTCTCCCGTGGCAGCGTCCAATGCCCTGGTTTTGCCGCCGGAGACGATCAGGCAGCCGTTATGCACGACAAGCTGCTTGACGGATGCTTTCTCTGCGATCTGCCAAGTGACTTTACCGTCCTTCAAGCCTCGACAGAACAGTCCCAAGTCGTCCTGATAGAAGACCTTCCCATCGCTTGCAGCGGTGACTTGCGGTCGGATCTTGCCGCCGGATTCCCATAGCTTGCTGCCGGTCTTCGTGTCGATCGCCACGAGTAAACCGCCACCCGCCCTCAGCACCAGCACGCCGTCGAGGTATCGCAACTCCTGAGTGTCTTCCGTGCCCTCGAAGGTGGACAGCATCTCGCCGGTCGCGCCGTCGAGCATAGAGACCGGGGCCGCGAATCCAAGCGTGGCAAAAAGCCGGCCGTCTCCGGCAACGAAGCGGTAGGGTGCCGTGCGGCTAGTCGCTCGCAACGCGCTGCTCTTCCACCCGCGGGTGCCCCATTGCTCGACGGGCCGCTTCCAGAGCAGCTTGCCGTTGAACGCATCGCGGGCGATCAGCTTCCATCGCTCGGGGATCGGTGCGTCGGTGGTTCCGGTCAATCCTTCGTCGAAGAAATAGAAGAGGCGACCATCGTCGGAGATCATCCCGCTGAGGCTCGAAAGGAACTCGTGGCTCCGCGACCACCGGGGGCCGCACGTCCATTTGATCCGTCGCGGCGTCGACAATCGCGTATCGCGTGCCACGGCGTTGTTGTCCGGTCCGTGAAGGTGATGCGACCACTCGTCGATGTCATGCGGCCACGGCTTGACGGTTCGCTCCCCGCCGATCAGAGCCACACCGCCGGGCACCAGCACCCGCATGGCCTCGTCTTGCGAAACCTGCCCGAGGTCGTCGGCGATCAACAGGTTGACGAGTTCGTCGACGTAGGGAAGATGCTTGCCGTCGAACGTGCGTATCGACACCCCGCCATAGACGCCCCGCGACTTGACGTGCTGCCGAGCTTTCGCCACGTTGCTCGCATCGACGTCGAGTCCGTGAACCGTGAACGCATCGCCGCGGGCAAGCTTCGCCGTCTCACGACCGTCGCCGCAGCCGATCTGCACGATCAGGCCACCGCGAACACCCGTCTCCTCGGCGTTCAAGATGTCGACACCGGCGGACAAGACCACGAGAAGCGATAACGACAGAATCCAATCGCACTTGGGTGTGTTCTGCATCACAGTTTCAATCCCTTTGTTGGGTGGGTCGAGTATCACAAACCGTCACCCCCGAGCATACGCGGCCCGGGGCAACTCGTCAAGCGAAAGGAATCAATCCGTCGGCAGTGTCCACCCAATCAGATTCAGCAGGATCTTGTCGGCCACGGGATCGCTGCCGAGGTTTTCGACCAGACGAAGTTGCGAGATGATACAGCGTCCCTTGCCCGCCGGAGCGACGGCCACATCGCTGCCCCACCACGTGTCACCCGGCCCATAGTAGTGGCGTTTGCTGAGGTCGTAATCGGGGAACCAGTCGTAGCCGACGGCGCCGGCGTATTGGCTACGGTGCGTGAAACAAACACGGGAGAAGAACGGTCGGTCTTCGCGTCGAATTCCACAAACGCGATCCCGGCTCGCCTCAAGAACGGCTTCAACGAATTGCTCGGGTCGAGTACCGCGATGCGCTTCTTGGCAACGGCCGGTTGCTCGGCAGTGAAGACGTCGAAGCTATACACGTTGGCGGCAATCGGCGAGCCGTCATCCGCAGTGATCGTCGCCTTTAGCGTGTACGTTCCGGCGAGTGCCTTGGTATCGAGCGACTCGCTGAAAAGCTGCGTGATGCCCGAGGCCACGTCGGCTTTGACGGTCTTCGTGAAAGCGACGGAGCCGTCACCGGCAGCCACCTCCATCTTCAGGTTCCCTTGGAGTGCCTCCATCTCGTTCACGCCGGTGATCTCGATCTTCGTTCCGCGCTCGGCATACACATTGCGAGGCCGAACGCGGATCGAAACAATGCGAGGCCGATTTGCCGCCTTCATAGGCGTAGGTCTTAGGGTTGCGGAACAAGCCGAGGCCCGTAGGCGAACCGGGGTTTGCCGTCTGCTGCGGGCGGGTCACCGCTTCCGCCGCCAGCCTAGCACAATCAGTCCTGCGAGGCCAGCCAGCAGCATCGCGATCGTACCCGGCTCCGGAACGGCCGCGGCGCCGGCCTCTGCGACGGTATAGCTCGAGTTGCCGAAATTCGCTCGCAACGCGGCCCAGTCGCTGAGCCAGACCTTGTCGTCGACCCATGGGTCAAAGTTACC
>JABMRB010000941.1 GCA_013202865.1 Candidatus Nealsoniibacteriota bacterium
CTTCGATCCAGGCGAACTACGGCGTATGCAGTTGTGCGTCGATGGCCCGGCTGGGCGACGACGGCATTCCGTGCGCGTGCGAGTCGGACATCATCGGTACGCTCTCGATGCACGCCGCGATGCTGGCCAGCGGGAACGCCGCCGGTCTGGCCGACTGGAACAACTTGCACAACGAGGATGACGAGTTGGCCAACATCTGGCACTGCGGCGTGTTTCCCCCGTCGTTCGCCAAGACGCCGCCGAAGCTGGGCGTGCAGGAGATTATCGCGTCGGGCGGGGCCGCGACGTACGAAGATTCGCAGTGTACGCTCGAGTTCATTGCCAAGCCGTCGCCGCTGACGCTGTTTCGCGTGACGCAGGACCCCGACTGCGGCTGGCACGCGATGGTGGCCGAGGGCAAGATCGAAGACAACCCGGCGGTCACGTTCGGTGCGTACGGCTGGTGCCGAATCCCGAACCTACAACGGCTCTACCGCGACGTGCTGCTGCGGCAGTTCCCGCACCACGTGGCAATCACGCAGTCGCATATCGGCAGCGTGCTATGGGAGGCATTTGGCAACTACCTGGGGATGAATATGTACCACGCCACGCAGGAGACGCCCGGGCTGTATACACCGGCGTTGCCGTTTTGAGGGGCGTTTTGTAGGGTGCGTGCAGCGCACCACAACATCCGGTGCGTGCAACGCACCACAACAACATTCGGTGCGTTGCACGCACCCTACAAGAAAACAGCGCAACCAACTCACCGGCTTTAAGGAGATCAATCGATGCTCGTCCGCAGATCACTTCTCGCGTTGGCAATTCTGATCCTCATCGGCGTGACGTGCGGGCCCCCTTGTGCGCTTGCGGTCGACGACCCCGCCGTGGCAGAACCGGTGGCGGCAGCGGTCGATACGGCATCGCAGATCGAGCCGATCGACTGGGCCGTGATCGCGGGCTATTTCGCCATTCTCGTGTTCCTGGCACGCTGGGTGATCAAGAAGAACAAGGATACGACTGACGACTACTTCCTGGCCGGGCGCAATCTGGGTTGGTTCGTTGTCGGAGCGTCGATCTTCGCGTCGAATATCGGGTCGGAACACCTGGTCGGTCTGGCCGGCTCGGGTACCTCCGACGGCGTGGCCATGGCCCACTACGAGTTGCACGCCTGGTGCCTGCTGGTGCTCGGCTGGGTGCTGGTGCCGTTCTATATGAGGTCGAAGGTATTCACGATGCCCGAGTTCCTCGAGCGACGATTCAACCCGACCAGCCGCTGGGTGCTGTCGATCATCTCGCTGGTGGCGTACGTGATTACGAAGATCGCGGTCGGGATCTTTGCCGGCGGTATCGTCTTCTCTGTGCTGCTGCCCGACATCAACATCGACCTCGGTTTCATGGTGCTCGACAGTTTCTGGATCGGCTCGATCCTGGTGCTCGTCTTCACGGGCGTCTACACGACCCTGGGTGGGCTGCGGGCGGTGGTATACACCGAGGCCCTGCAAACGGTGATTTTGGTGGCCGGGTCGATCCTGGTGACCGTCTACGGGCTAAGTGCGCTCGGTGGCTGGGGCGAACTCCAAGACATCGCAGGATCGGAGATGTTCAATCTCTGGAAACCGATGGTACCCGAGGGCGTGGAGTCGACCTGGGCCCCGCTGAATGACGTCGTGGTCAACGAGGAGACCGGCGCGAAGTCCGGCACGATGGCTTGGTACTTCAACGACAACTACCCGTGGCTGAGCATGCTGTTCTGCGCCCCGGTGATCGGGCTCTGGTACTGGTGTACCGATCAGTACATTGTTCAGCGGGCGTTGGGTGCGCCGAACGAGACGGAGGCCCGCCGCGGATCGATCTGCGCCTCCTTCCTCAAGCTACTGCCCGTGTTCATCTTCATTATCCCCGGCATGATCTGCTTTGCACTGATTCTGAAGACCCAAACCGGCAACGAAGATCAGGTGAATTTTGAGAAGATGCTCAAGTACGAGCCCTATCTGGCCGAGCCCGATCTGATGGAAAAATACAAAGAGTACGTGGTGACTAAGACGAAAACCGTCGACGGCAAGGAAGTTGCGACCACCATGATCTCGTGGGAGAAGGTGCAGAAGGATCAGGCGCAATTCGAGGCCCTGCGTACGGAGATTCGGGCCATCTGGCAGGGCGATCTCTTCGACAAGTACGGCGACTACGTCGTGGAGAAGGACGGTCGCAAGCAACTCGATCTGGCGACGATGGCCGACAAAGCGCCCGAGAAGTACGACATGCTACGCGCCGACGTCAAGAAGAGCGTGCTGGACAGCGGCATGAGTTTCCCGATGTTGGTAACCACGATCTTGCCGCCGGGAGTGCGCGGTTTGGTCGTGGCCGGACTGCTGGCGGCGTTGATGTCGTCGCTGGCCGGTGTGTTCAACGCGTCGGCCACTCTGTTCACGATGGACTTCTACTCGAAGATTCGCCCCGACGTGTCGCAACACAGGCTGGTCTGGATCGGCCGCCTTGCCACCGTGGTGATGGTGCTGATCGGCCTGGCGTGGATTCCCGTGATCCAAGGCTCCAGGGGACTCTACGACTACTTGCAGGGCGTGCAGTCGTACCTTGCCCCGCCGATCTTCGTGGTCTTCTTCCTGGGGATTTTCTGGAAACGACTCAACGGCGCCGGGTGTCTGGCGTCGCTGATCATCGGGTTCCTGCTCGGCCTGTTCCGGCTGGCCGTGGATACACCGGTGAAGATGGGGTGGTTCGGCGTCGACGCGGACGGCAAGGCCATCGGCTATGATGAGGGGACTTTCCTGTGGGTAGTCAATCAGATGTTCTTCCAGTATTACAGTATTCTGATTCTGATCGTCTGCGCGGTCGCCATGATCGTGGTTAGTTACCTGACCAGGGAGCCGGACTACAAGCGGATCTCCGGCCTGACCTACGGCACCATGACCGACGAAGATCGGGCAGAGAGCCGCGGCAGTTGGACGTTGGCCGACGTGGCCGCCTCGGTCGTCGTCTGCCTGGCGATCCTCGCGGCGTACTTGTACTTCAGTGGGTAAGGGGGGAAAAGCGGAGATACAAGCTCGAAGCGCA
>JABMRB010000942.1 GCA_013202865.1 Candidatus Nealsoniibacteriota bacterium
ACGCCGACCTCGAATACGACCCGGCCCAGTACCTCCAGCTCATCCAGCCGATCGTCGAGGGCGTGGCCGACGTGGTCTACGGGTCGCGGTTCCTGACGATCGGTCCGCACCGCGTGCTCTACTATTGGCATCGCGTGGCCAACCGGGTCCTGACCACGATGTCGAACATGTTCACCGACCTGAACCTTACGGACATGGAGACCTGCTACAAGGCCTTCCGCCGCGAGGTGATCGAGGACATCACCCCGACGCTGAAGGAGAATCGCTTCGGCATCGAACCGGAACTGACCGCCAAGGTCGCCCGGCGTAAGTATCGCTTCTACGAGACGGGCGTCAGCTACTTCGGACGCACGTATCAGGCGGGCAAGAAGATCCGGCTTCGCGACGCGATTCGGGCGTTCTGGTGTATTCTTCGCTACTGGAAATGGGATTAGAGTAGACACCATGCTGCAATTGCTTGCCCCCCATCTTCGCATCGACCGAGTTGAGCAGCTCACGCTGGCTCGGCTGGGTGAACTTCAACTGGACGCACTGCTGCTGGACGTGGATTGTACGCTGAAGCCCTATCGCGACGAAGAGATTTCGGCGAAGGTGGCGGCGTGGCTGGCGGAGCTTCGCGGTGGCGGGATCGGCCTGTGCCTGGTCTCCAACGGGCGGGGGGCGCGGATCCGGCGGTTCGCCCAGCGGATCGAGTTGCCGTTTGTGGCCACGGCAATGAAACCGTTTCCGCTGGGTTGCCGACGGGCCGCACGGAAGCTCGGTTTCCCGCGGTCGCGCACGGCCATGGTGGGCGATCAGTTCTTCGCCGACGTGATCGCCGCGCGGCTGGCCGGCCTGGTCAGCATCCTCGTCCGCCCGATCCGTCCCGAGGAGGAGCCCTGGTTCACCCGCTCCAAACGCCCCCTGGAACGCTGGTTCCTGCGGCACGTGGGCGTGGCGCCGCGGCGGTCCGGGGACAGGAGCTAGCAGCGAGCCGCGGGGCTTGCCCCCGCGCAACCTACGGTGCGAAGCCGCAAGCGGCCGAGTAACCTATCCTTGTGCAGGGGAATTCCGCCCCTTCCATCGCAAGGACCAGCCTTCAACGCCGGGGTCGCCATGGCCGATTCTCCATATCGCTCGCCGAGAATAATAGCTGAACGGCCTACGCCGCGTTGGCCGCTCTGTCTCTGGCTGTCGCAACTTGTCGTGCCGGTGTTGATCATCGCCTACGCAGCGGTGCGGATCGTCAACGGCCCGCCGCCGGAGAAGCTGCTTTGGGCCGGTGGGCTGATCGCCGTCGGCTGGCTCGCCGCGGCCGGTGTGCCGGTCTTGTTTCGGCGGTTCAGAAACGGACTGGTTGCCAAGCGGTTGCAACTTCTGCTGTGCGTTGCCAGCGTGGCGGTGACAGTCCTCGGCGGCGACCTCGCTTTGACGGTCACCGGCATCGTGCCTACGATCGCAGCGCAGCGGGCCAGATCGTTGGAGTATCGAGCGTCGGTCGCCACGCGGCACCGGCTGGTTCCCAAGTCGCTTACGGTGGACGGTGGTGCCACGGTGACGATCAACAGCCGCGGTTACGTCGGACCGGAGATCGAACTGCCCAAGCCGCAAGGCACCACACGCGTGTTGTTTCTGGGCGGGTCGCACGTCTTCAGTACGTTCTGGGCCGGCGGCGAGGACTGGCCCGCCACCGTCGGCGAGAACCTCCGCCGCGACGGCAGAAAAGTGGACGTGGTCAACGCGGGCGTGCCCGGCCACCAGACGGGCGATTCGCTGGGGAAACTGGCGACCGATCTGTGGATGATCGAGCCCGACGTGATCGTCGTTTGCAGCGCATGGAACGACATCAAGTATTTCTCCGAGCTTTCACCCGAGCTGCCCTACCGCGACGCGGCCATGCCGTGGTCCGGCCGCGACCCGCGGATCAACCCCCGGGGGATCGACCGGCTGCTCTGCTACTCGGCCCTGTACCGGATCGGTCATAACCAGTTGATCACGATGCTGCACGGCGTCGGCGACGAAGGCGAGAAACTCCGCGAGCCGACCGGCAAGATCAGCCCCTACGCGGTTCGCCAATACGAGCTGAACCTGGAGGCGATCTGCGACTTCGGGCGCTCGATCGACGCACAGGTCGTGCTCTGCAAACAGGCGCGGCTGCCGGTGGCCGATTCACCCAAGCGGCAGCGACGGCAGATCCCCTACGAGTTTGTCGGTCTGCCGCACGACGAGTTGATCGAGGCCTTCGATCGTTGCGACCGCGTGATCGAGCAGGTGGCCGCGAAGAAAGGCTGCCGCGTGATCGACATGCACGGGCCGCTCTCCGGCAAGCCCGACTATTTCACCGACCACATCCACTTCTCCGCCGAAGGCATCCGCAAGGCCGCAGAACTCGTGGCCGACGAGTTGCAGCCGCTGCTGCCGTGACGCCGGCCGGGAGGGGGCTTGACGCGGCGGGCTGAATTCTGCATGGTATTCTGAGAGTGTCCCGGGGATGTATGCGGAGGGACGCGCACCGAACTACCGTGAAAAGCCCGCCGATTGCATCGGCGGGATCCCCCGAATGCAATTCGGGGGCTTTTTGGGAATTGTGTGATATTTCGATATGGAGACTGCGATGCGCCACACGATCTTTAGTGCTCTGCTTGCGACGCTCTTGTCTTGGTGCTGCTCGTTGCCGGCTGCGCCCTACGAAACAGCCGGCTGGGTGGGGGCTAACTACACGCCGGCCTACTGCGTCAATGCCGTACAACTTTGGCACGACTTTCGCCCCGATGTAATCGACAAGGAGTTGGCCGCCGCCCACAAGCATTTCGGCGTGACGTCGTTGCGGGTCTATCTGCACAACATCCCTTACGACGCCGAAAAGGAACAATTCCTGGCAAACATCGAGCGGTTCCTGGTGATCTGCGATCGGCATGGGATTCGGCCCGGGTTCGTTTTCTTTGACGATTGCTGGACCCGCACGGGCGTGACGCTCGAGTCGCCGCCGCCGATCAAGGGCCGCCACAACGGCCGCTGGGCCGTTTGCCCGCAGGACGAGGAGCGAACCGAAGACAACCTGCCTAAGTTCAAGGCCTATATTCAGGACACGGTTCGGGCACATCGCGAAGACCGGCGCGTGCTCTGGTGGGAGACATTCAACGAGCCGCGGATGAAATCGGAGTATACTGCCAAGCTCCGCAAGCTGGGGTATCAGTGGATCAAGGAACTCAAGCCGATCCAGCCGGTGATCTGTTGCTGGGACGATAGCCCGGAAACGGACATCGTCGACGCCCACAACTACGGCAACAACTTTGCCGCCTGGGACCGGCAGGCCGACTTGAACCCGGCGAAGGGGACCGTCTTCACCGAGGCGGGTGCCCGATGGTTTGCCCCGCGCCGCAGCAACGGCGAGCCGATCGAGGTGATCCACTGGCTCGAAGGTCGCAAGGCGGCCGGCAAGTACGTGCCCGGCGTGTATCTGTGCTGGGAACTGATGGTGGGCAACTCGAACTGCCGCTGGTATTGGGGCACGAAAGACGACACGCCCGAACCGACGCTCCCCTGGTGCGGGCTGATGTGGCCCGACGCCACGCCCGTCTCGCTGGCCGAGGCCGAAGCGATCCGCCGCTACACCACCGGCAAGAGCCGGGCGATGTTCTTCGACGATTTTCAGGACGCACCACCGACCCCCGACCGCAAGGGCTGGACGACCTTCGGCGGCACGGGCAGCGGCGGCAGCGGTGTGTTGCCGTTGGAGCCGGGCATGAAGATGATCGCCGGCGACGCAAAATGGACCGACTACGTACTCGAAGCCGTCGTAATGCTCCGCGACGAAGGCGGCAACGCGGGCCTGCTCGTCCGTGTCAACAACCCCGGCCCGGGCAACGATGAATTGCAGGGCTATTACATCGGGCTCGACACCGAGAAGCTCTACCTCGGCAAGATGCAAAACAACTGGCAGCCGCTGGCCCAGTTCGACCTGGCAAAGCTCGACTGCAAGGTAGTCCCCGGCGTATGGAACCAGATCCGCGTATCGGTCGAAGGCCCCCGAATTCGCGTCTGGCTAAACCGCATGCACCCCACCGCCGACAAAGCCCGCGGCCTGCGCATCGACCACACCGACAAGCAAGCGCCGATCCTATCAGGCAACGTCGGCGTCCGCACGCACAACGTTCGGGCGTGGTACGATAACGTCGTAGTCCTGCCGCTTGACGAAAACCACAAAGCCGCGACCGGTGGTCGCGCTCCTTAGTTTGTAGGGTGCGTGAAACGCACCAAAGGAACCGGTACTGCACCCCCGCCGTCCGGTCGGCGAAGAAGAATAACCAGTAAAGTGTCCCCGGAATTGACATGACCAAGCCGCCACAACCCAAACGCCGCTGGTATCAATACAGCGTTCGCGGGTTGTTCGTGTTGATGACGTTGGTTGCCATTGCCTGTAGCTGGTATACCGTCGAAATGCAAAAAGCGATGAAACGGCGGGCGACCATTGCGGAGATTTATGAGCTGGGCGGGTGCGTCTGGTACTATGACGCTCGCTATCCCGATACGTTCGAGCCACCAAGGTGGTACTCGTGGCTGCGAAAACTCCATGGAGAGGAGCATCTTGGCAACGCACGCAGTGTTAACTTCGTCGGCCCGAAGATCACTGACGCCGGGTTGGTGCAACTGGAAAACTTGACGGATCTCGAAGCGCTGAACCTCTGGAGCACGCAAATCACTGATGCCGGACTGGTGCATCTGAAAGGCATGGCAAAACTTGAACGCCTAATCCTCGGCCAAGGAACGCAAATAACCGATGTCGGGCTGGAATATTTGAAAGGCTTGACGAACCTCAAAGTGCTTTGGGTCTGCGACGCTGACATCACCGATGCCGGACTAGTGCATTTGAAAGGTTTGACAAACCTCGAAAGCTTGGTCCTCACCAACACACAAATCACCGAAGTCGGGCTGGAACACCTGAAGGGCTTGAAGAACCTCAAGGAGTTGGGCCTCCAACGTACGAGAGTCATGGACGCCGGAATGGAACATCTGAAAGGCTTGACGAATCTCGAGACACTGAATGTCAGGAACACGCTGGTCACTGAGAAAGGCGTCGAGAATCTCCAGCAGGCGTCGCCGAACTGCACCATTACCCTTTTGACTGAATCACAACGAATGAGCAAGGCGCCTAGCCAGATTCGGGATTTTAAGAAACTCGGGAGGTCTTTTCGGAAAAGAGCCAGTGGGGCCGATGAGGCCAGCGGGCCAACAGAGGGGCCAGCAAGGTCGGAGCCCCGTTAGACGTTAGTAGCACACAGGGCCACGCCATAAACGCTAGCGGTGTTCTGACCCGTTGGCAACCCTTAGGGTGAACGAGACCATCATGCGGCTGGTATACAGTCCTCACTACGACATTCGCTTCTTCGGGCTGGAACGTCTGCATCCGTTCGATTCCCGGAAGTACAGTCGCGCCTGGAAGCTGCTGCGAGGCTGGTTCGGCTCGCGATTGCGAGGCGTCACGATGGCCCCCACGCGTCCGATACGGCGCGAAGAACTGCTGGCCGTGCATACGGCCGCTTATCTAGATCGACTTCGCCAATCGAAGTACGTTGCCGGGGCCCTCGAACTTCCGCCGGTGCGCTACTTGCCGCACCGCGTGCTCGACTGGTGCATTCTTCGTCCCATGCGTTGGGCCACGATGGGGACGATCGTTGCGGCCGCCGAGGCCATGGAGCACGGGTTGGCGGTGAACCTCTCGGGCGGGTACCATCACGCCAAGCCGGACGGCGGCGAGGGGTTCTGCATCTACTCCGACATCGGCCTGGCAATCGACCGCCTTCGCCGCGACGGCCGACTGCAAGAGGACGACCGCGTCGCCTACATCGACCTCGACGCTCACCAGGGCAACGGCGTGTGCCACGTCTTCCGCACCGATAACCGTGTGTTCATTTTCGACATGTACAACCGCGAGATCTATCCCGGCTACGACGGAGAAGCACGCGACAGAATCGACTGCAACCTTCCGCTCGCCGCTAATTGTCACGAAACGGACTACCTGCGGACGCTCAAGAGCAGGCTGCCCGGCTTTCTCGATTCGCTGGTGGGTTCGGGAAAGGTTGGACTCGGAATCTTCAACGCCGGTACCGACGTGTACCAAGGAGACCCGCTAGGGGGGCTGAATCTCTCGGCCGCCGGCGTGCTCGAGCGAGACCTATTTGTAATCGAGCAATTGCGCAGTCGCGAGATCCCCACCGTGATGCTGCCCAGCGGCGGTTACACCCGTATGAGCTACCGACTGATTGCGGCGTCGGTCGGACGTTTGTTGGAGTTGTCGCTTTTCCAACAAGATTTCTGTAAGGACTGGCCCTGCCAAGGGTCTAATCTACTATAACCATGACACACCCGACGAGTTTGACGGCGCTGCGGCCCATGCAAGCCGAGAACCAGGATGCACGCGAGCAGGCCGAGGAGTCCGCGGCCCGAGAGGCGGTTGCGCTGGAGGACCTTGTCGCCGAGCACCAACAGCGGATCGCCGGCCTGGCTTACCGGCTGTTGGACCGGCCCGACGACGTGGCCGACGTCGTGCAGGAGGTGTTCCTGGCCGCCTTTCGCAATTTGCGGCGATTTCGTGGCGAGAGCAGCCTGGCGACGTGGCTGACGACGATTACCGTCAACAAGTGCCGCTCGCACGTCCGTCGGCGGCGGCTCGGATTGCGGGCGTGGCTGGAGATCGCCGCCCGGGCGGTGGCGTCCGGCGGTGGCCCGGGGCCCGGCGAGGCGGCCGAGGTACACGAGGAGGTCCGCCGGGCGGTGGGCCGATTGCCCCGCCGCTTTCGCGAGCCGATCGTGCTGCGATACTTCCAGAAGATGCCGATTGCGGAGATCGCCGAAGTGCTGCGAATATCGCCCTGCAACGTCGAAGTGCGGCTGAGCCGCGCCCGGGCCAGGCTTCGAGAAACATTGTCCGTCCGTCTGAATGAGCCATGAACCACGACGACCCGATGCTCGAACAATTGCTGCGCGAGGCCGGCCGAGCGACCGAGCCGCCGGTGGATTTGCCCGCCGATCTGGCCGGGCGGGTGCGAGATCTGCACCGTCGACGGCGTGTGCGTGCGGCAGCCGCTACGGCCGTCGGCGTTGCCGTCCTGCTCGTCAGCGTGCCCGTGTATCGCTATTTCGGACCGGATCGCGATCGTTCGATCGTCGACGCCCATGCGACTGCGGACGACGACGCCCCGCACCGTTCACCCCGCGGCGACAATGTCGACGACAACGCGGCCGAGATCGCCAGATTGCAGCGTGAGTTGTTGCAGATCCGTGCCGAGTTGCACGCCAAGGAGTCGGCCGTACGGCCTGCGCTGGACGCGTGGCGGCGCGGCAATCAACGCGCCGCGTTGCGCCGCGAGCTTTCGAAGCCCGATCCGTGGCAACTCGCGCACGTGGAGATCGAGAAGACGGCCTTCCTGCTGGTCGATCACGTGGATCGGCAAGACCGGGAGGCCCTTTTGCCCGACGCGAGGCAAGCTGCCTATCGGCAGGTTGTCGAGCTTTTCCCGGAAACCCACTGGGGCGCGGTGGCCCAATCGCGGCTTCGCGAGCCCCCCAACCAAGGAGATATGTGATGCGACGTACGAGTTTTGTTCCGTTTGCCGCCGGTTGTTTTTTGGTCGTGCTGTGGGCCGGGGCCGTTGTGGCCCAGGACGCGGCGACCCCACCGACTGAGCCGAACCGTCCGGCGATGGCGGGGCCGTCGGCCGCCCGAGCGCTGCTGTTGATCCAGAGCGATCCGGACACGTTCGCCGTCGACGCAGAGACGATCAGCCTCTTGTTGTACACCTGGCACGGCCGCAGGGATGTTTCGTTCCAGTCGCTGCCCGGCGGATCGCCCGGGAACAGCTTCGGCGTGCTGGAGTACACGGGCGAAGGCGACGGCACCAAGACGCTCGAGGAGGTCGTCGGGCAGCTTCGCGAAGTGCTCACCCGGCTGGCCCAGCCGTCGATCGAGCGGTCCGGTGAGCAACGAGAGCAAGCCATGATGCGTCGCGACCGGGCCGAGGAGTCGGTGGCCAGGTTGGAAGAGGATCTCAGCACGATCCGCAAGGAGATGGCCAGGATGGGCGGTCCGCCGGAGGCCCTGGCCGAGCAGGCCCGGGCGCTGCGATCGCAACGGCTGGTCCTTCGCGCCGAACTGGAGGGTCTTTCTGCCCAGCGGGAACAGTTGGTCAAGCAGATCGCCGCGGTGCGCGATGAAGTGGCCGACGCCGGCAAACAGTCGGAGGCAGTGCGTGAGCAACTTGAAACGATCCTCAAGCTCAAAGAGAAGGAAATCGCGCGGCTCCGCGCGCTTCGTGCCCAAAAGGCAATCTCCGAGGGTGAAGTAGAGAAGGCCGAGATGGCGTTCGCCGTGGCCCAAGTCGAGCTGGCCAAATGGCGTCAGGACGTCGCCCGGCAGGCCGACGGCGACCGGCTCAGCGCGTTGAACATCCAACTCGTGGAAACGGAGACGGGGATCGTCGTCGCCGAATCCCGCTTGGTGACACTCGAACGGTCGCTGGCCGAGTTGACCGACAGTTCCCAAGCGAAGACGCATCAGGCCTACGATCGTGTCCGTCGCGAGCTGGCTGCCGAACTCGCCGAGCTAGAGGCCGCCACCAAAAGCCTCTTTGCCACCCGCGGTGCCCAGCAATCCAGCCGCATGCCCCGAGTGCTCGTGTTGGGCCGCGACGGGAAACTCGAAGAGCCAGAGCGCTAGCCTCCCAACGACTGGGCGATAAGACCGACCAACCCGAACAGAAGAAATACGCTGCCGATCCCGCCCATCACAATGCCGAAGACGGCCCGCCCCATGCCATGCTTCTTCGGGTGCCGACGGATATCGCGGACGGCCAGAATCCCCAGGATCAGGGCGATCGGGGCGGGAAAGATGAGCACGGCAAACAGCCCGGCGTAACCGGCGGCGATCGCCAGTGCCGACCGGCCCACCGGGATCAACATCCGAACGGCCGCGTTCTCGCCGAGGTCCTCGCCGTGTGTGGCGCGAAACACCGCTCCGCACTGTCCGCAGCCGGCGGCCGCCATCGTCATCGGGGCACCGCAGCGTGGACATTTCCAGCCCCCGTCCGCCGCCGGAACGGTCACCTGCCGGCCGCATTCGATACACGGACCGGTCTGGCCCGCGTATTCTTCCGGCACGTCGGTACGTCGGCCGCAGTGGGGGCAAACAAATGGAATCGGCATCGTTTCGGCTCCCGTTCTGGTGGCGGTGCTCTCGTCGTCGTTGGCCAAGCTAGCGCTGCAGCATTAACGACTAGGGCGGACTTCTGCTTCCCAGTCGGTCAACAGCTTCTTCAGGCGACTCACGTCATCCGGGCGGGCATCGAGCAGGTTGTACTTCTCGGCCGGGTCGGTGGCCAGATCGAAGAGGTGCTCGTCGAACTGCTCGCCGTCGCGACGGGTGTGATACTTTAGCTTGCCGCTACGGACCGCCCGCATGGTACACTCGCCACGGCGCTGGCGCCAGAAGAGCGTGCGGGGCTGCGGCGGGGTGCCGTCTTCGATTAGCTTCAATACGTCGATGCCGTCCGACGGCAGATTCTTCGGCGGACGACTGCCGGCAACGCGGAGGATCGAGACGGTGAAGTCCAGCATGATCGCCGGCTGGTCGCTGACGATCTTCTTGGGAACATGCCCCGGCCAGCGGATCATGCACGGCTCGCGGATGCCGCCCTCCATGAGCCCGCCCTTGTAGCCGGAAAACGGGGCGTTGCGGGCGAGCTTCGTGCCGCCGTTGTCGCTGGCGAAGATCACCAGTGCGTCGTCGGCCAGTTTCAAGTCGTCGAGCGTTTTCAGTACCCGGCCGATACCCTGGTCCATCCGCTCGACCATTGCGGCGTAGACCTCGCGGGTGCCCTCGTTCCAGTTCTCCTTCGTTCGCGGCCGCGGCGGTTTGTGGTCGGGGTGCTGGATCGGCGTATGGGGACACGTGTAGGGCAGGTAGAGAAACAGCGGCTTCGATTTGTCGTAGCTGCGGAGGAACTTCACCGCGGCGTCGGTAATCAGGTCGGTCATGTAGCCCTCGCGGCGGACGGGCTGCTCGTTCTCGTAGAGCTGATGCGTGCCGTCCCATTCGCCGTGGTAGAAGTAGTCGACCCCGCCGCCGAGCGGACCGAAGAACCGGTCGAACCCGTGGTGCAGCGGGCCGAACTTAGGCTCGTAACCGAGGTGCCACTTGCCGAACCCGACGCACGTATAGCCGGCCCGATTGAGCCCGGCAATCAATACGTTCTGCTGCGACGGCAGGCCCAGGTCGTGGTTCTCGGCCAGGCGGATCGCGTCGTCGTATCGCCCGACGTTGCCGGTGCCGATCGCACATTCCATGCCGCCGACCCGCTGTTGATAGCGTCCGGTCATCAGGGCCGTCCGCGTCGGCGTGCATTCCGGGGCGTTGGCGTAATAGTTCGTGAAGCGGACGCCCTCGGCAGCCAGCCGGTCGAGCACGGGCGTACGGGTGTCGGTGCATCCGTAGCAGCCGAGGTCGCCGTAGCCGAGGTCGTCGGCCAGGATCAGCACGATAGGGGGCTTCGGCGGGTCGGGCTCGGCCGCAACGGCACCGATCGAGCAGCAGACCGTTGCGGCGACCAGCAAAGCGTGATAGGATCGGATCTTCGCGACGGGCACAGGCTTTCCTCCTGAAGAGACGGGATTGACGAGCATGATTGTAGGCGAAGCTGATACGCGTTGTCAATTTCCACGGATCGACGTGGTTTTCGTACTGCTTGCTGTGCTTGCCTTCACCTCGCACTGCCTGGCCGACGTGACGCTCGACGAGGCCTTGGCCAAGCTGGCCTCCTACAACGGCCCGAGCGTCGAGGGCGTCGACCGGTCGACGCTCACCGGCATGGTGATGTGCGGCTATCAGGGCTGGTTCACCGCGGAGGGCGACGGCGCCCCGCATGCCTGGTTCCACTACGACCGCCGCGGCGGATTCCGTCCGGGGCAATGCTCGATCGACCTCTGGCCCGACCTGCGCGAGTTGGACGACGACGAGAAGTATCCGACGCCCTTCCGCCACGCCGACGGCCGTGTCGCCCACGTGTTCAGTTCGCTGAATCGCAAGACGGTCGTCCGCCATTTCCAGTGGATGCAGCAGCACGGCATCGACGGGGCGTTTGTGCAGCGGTTCACACCCCGGCCCGACGCGGCCGCCTACTTCGACCAGATTACCACCGTATTGGCTCACTGCCGCGAAGGCGCCAACCGGCACGGCCGGGCATACGCCGTGATGTACGACATGCACTTCGACGCCCGGGCGATCGACAACATGAAGCAGGACTGGCGGCGGCTGGTCGACGGGCTGAAGATCACCGACGACAAGGCGTACCTGCGTCACAAAGGCCGCCCGGTGATCGCGTTGTGGGGTGCCGCCTTCACGCATCGCGGTTGGGACGCGGCCGCCGCCAAGGGGTTGCTCGATTTCCTCAAGAACGATCCTAAATACGGCGGTATGACCGTCATGCTCGGCGTGCCCGCCTATTGGCGCGAGCTGCACAGCGACTGCCGCAACGACAAGGCCGTTCACGAGTTGCTGCTCAAGGCCGACGTGATCAGCCCGTGGAACGTGGGGCGTTTCGGGCGTCTGGATGACGTGGCCCATCACGCCGAAGTGCGGATGAAGCCGGACGTGGCCTGGTGTCGCGAGCGCGACAAAGACTATCTGCCGGTCGTCTTTCCCGGGTTCAGTTGGCACAACATGCAGCCCGACAAGCCGTTGGACCAGATCCCCCGCCATAAGGGCCAATTCCTCTGGCGTCAGTACGTCGAGGCCAAGCGGGCCGGGGCCACGATGATCTACCAGGCGATGTTCGACGAGATCGACGAAGGCACGGCCATTTTCAAATGCACCAACGAACCGCCCGTCGGCGAGAGCCCGTTTCTTACCTACGAAGGCCTGCCCAGCGATCATTACCTGTGGCTGGCGGGTACGGGCGGCCGCTTGATTCGCGGTGAGATCGAACCGACCCGGCGCGTACCGCTACGCGACGGCCGCGATTTCTTCCCGCCAATCCGGATCAACCCGGGCAAGAGCGACTCGCCCTTGGCGAAATTGGCCGTCGACGAGCTTTGCACGTTCCTCGGGCAACTGTTCATCAACCCGCCGTTGCGCTGCGACGCTGTCAACGATCTGCGCGTGGTCCTTGGCACACCGCAGTCGTCTGCCTTGGTTCGGCAGGCCGTCGAGCAGGGTAAGGTCGAACTGCCCACCGGCGACGACGCAGATCAGGGCTATGCGATCAAGACGATCGACGGGGTGATCTACGTGGCGGCAACGACCGACCGGGGCGTGCTCAACGGTGTGTACGAATTGCTGGAGGCCTATGGGGTCTATTTCCAGATCAGCGGCGAGCGGATGTCCGATCGACGGGAGTTTGTCGTCAAGTCGCTGGACGTCGCCCGTGTGCCGGCGGTGAAGCATCGCGGGTTGTGCCTGCGAGACGGTCTGCTGTTGGGAAAGTCGGACGACGACGTGAAGCACGTGCGGGAGTTGATCGATCGGGCAACGCGGATGAAGCTGAACATGTTTCAGACGTTCGACAAGGCCGACGTGCTGCCGGATGTACTTCCGGACGAGCAGCAAAAGCGTTGGCAGATGGTGCTCGACCACGCCCGGTCGCGCGGCATGACGATATCTACGGAGCCCCGTGCCGATCAAGAGTTGCCTGACGAGTCGCCCGAGCGGTGGTTTCCGCGATTTCAATGCAGTCGGCAAGAGCAGACGTATCGTGACGAGGCCGAGTCCGGCGTCGAACGCCTCATGCTGCCATGCCGAAACGTCTCGGGCATGGAGCACCATGTCCGCTACCTGGCCGAGTTCACCTGGGACCCGCAACGCACGGCCGACAAGTTCTATACCGAATACGTGCGGCGGCTCTATGGCGAGGCGGCCGTGCCGGCGGTGGCCGACTTGTACCGGCAGTACGATGCGTCGCAGAACGAACCCGACGCCCCGCCAACGCTCCCCGACGTGCCCACCACGGCAGAAGGGCTCGACGTGGAGGTCTGGGTGGCGGCCGTGAAACGGGCCACCGAAGCGACCGGCCGGCAGCAGTTGCTCGACAGCGACCGTCGCGCGATCGCCACGTTCGGCGCCGTGACGGGGAAACTGCCCGGCGAAGGGCGACGTTGGGCCAACGTGATGACCGGCCGGCTGAAGGTCCGCTGTCTCTATCTGGAGTCGATGATGGCGTTGAACCGTTCGCTGATAACGTTTGACAAGACGGCCCGGCAGCAGAACATCGAGGCGGCCGGCAAGGCCGCGGCCGAACACGCCTGCCTGTCGCTCGACTTGGCCCGGCGTGCGATCGACAAATACACCGTCCGCACTCGCAGCGATCGCGACGCGGTCGCCGAACTCGAAGTGCAGGTTCACGACGCGATTGGTAGGTTTCTCGGTGAGCTTGAAGGACAACCAACCCCGTAGCCGCGGATTTTCAAGGGCGAGCCGCCGGGTTCATCCCGGCGCAAGGAAACGCGGGGGCAAACCCCGCGGCTCGCTGACAAGGAGACTCGCGGCGCCGCGCGCTTGTCAGGGCGAGCCCTGACCTACGGTGGATCGTACCCGCCGGGGTGCCAGGGATGACAGCGACAGATTCGTAGAATGCCGCGAAACGTGCCGCGGATCGCGCCGTGCTTGCGGATCGACTCGATGAAATAGGTGCTGCACGTCGGCTCGAATCGACAGTGACGGCCTAGCAGCGGACTGAGGAGCTTTTGGTACAGCCGCGCCAGTCCGATCAGCATCCAGCCGGGGAGGCGAACCAGAGTCTGCATGCAGGGTTTGAGCATGTGCGATCAACTGCCGGGGAGTTTTCGAGCGACCTTGGCGGCCAGCCGGGGTAGCGTCCGCAGGAGTCCGGCCAGGGTCGGCTCGGCGTTGGGCCGGGGGATCACGACCAGATCGACGCCGACGGGTAGTTGCTCGCGGGTGATCCGAAATGCCTCGCGCAGGAGCCGTTTCCAGCGGTTGCGGACCACCGCGCCGCCTACCTTGCGCGATACGGACAATCCCAATCTCGGGTGCGGCAAATCGTTCGGGCCGCCGAGCACCAGCAGCAGGTCGTCCGACGCCGAGCAGCGCCGCCGGTAGACGCGTCGAAAATCGGCACCGCGGCGGATCCGATACGCGCTGAGCAATCGTTGGTCGCCCATCGGCCTACCACTTCAGGTTCGTGCGGGGATCCTGCGGATGGCGCTCGCCCAGTTCCCGAATCCAAGCCCGGTCGGTCTCGCTGAGCTGATCGGGCAGGGCGATCTGGATTTCGGCAAACAGATGGCCGGGCGTCGCGTTTGCGGGGCAAACTCCGTGGCCTTTGACCCGCAGCCTGTCGCCGCCGGAAGTGCCCGGCGGAATGCTCAGCGAGACGGTCCCTTGCGGCGTGGGTAGATCGACCTTGGCGCCCAAGGCGGCCTCGCTGAGCGTGACCGGCACCTTGACGTGGAGGTGGTTGCCGCGTCGTTGGAAGCAGGGGTGGGGAGTCACGTGGACGGTCATCAGGATGTCGCCGGGTGGGCCGCCGTACGGCCCCGGCTCTCCCTGGCCGCGGACGCGGATCTTCTTGCCGTCCTCGATGCCCGGGGGAATTTTTACCGAGATGGATTCCGTCTTGCCGGTCTGGCGTCGCACGGTGATTTGGACTTCTCCGCCGGTGATTGAGGTGTTGAAGGCGACTTGGATTTCGTGGCGGAGATCCTGCCCACGGCGTGGGGACTCGGGGGCCGACCGCTGGCCTCCTGGGCCACCGCGTCGAAATTGGCTGAAGAAGTCGCCGAACCCGCCGCCGTCTGGTTGCCCACCGACCTGCTGGCCGAAGATCTGCGAGAAATCGAAGTCCTCGAACGAAGCCCCGCCCGGTCCGCCCGGTCCGCCCGGTCCGCCGGGGCCGCCTGGCCTGCCCCCACCACGCGACTCGAACGAACTGCCGTAGCGGTCGTACATCTCCCGTTTCTCGGGGTCGTTCAGTACGTCGAAGGCCTTCTGGATTCGCTGAAACGTCTGCTTGGC
>JABMRB010000943.1 GCA_013202865.1 Candidatus Nealsoniibacteriota bacterium
GGCCACGGCCAGGGCGGGCAGCAGTTCGTCGAGATTGGCCAGCGGTTCGCACATCCCCATCACCACGACGTTACTGATCCGCTCCTGCTCGGGCAACAGCCGCCCGAGATGGAGCATCTGTTGGAGGATTTCGCCCCGGGTGAGGTTGCGGACCAGACCGTCGAGGCCGCTGGCGCAGAACGCGCAACCCATCGCGCAACCGACCTGCGTGCTGACGCAGACGGTGCGGTGTTGCCGGTCGTCGCGCAGCAGGACGCACTCGGTCTGCTGGTCGTCGGGCAGCGAAAGCAGCAGTTTTTCGGTGCCGTCGCTGCCGGTTTGGGCATCGGCGACGCGCGTGGTGAGGATTTGCCACTGTCGGGCGAGTTCGTCGCGGAGCGGCTGGGGCAGGTCGGACATCCGCTCGAAATCGACGACGCGGCGTCGAAACACCCACCGCCACACCTGGGCCGCCCGATAGCCCGGCAGTCCCCGCTCGGTCAGCCAGGCTTGCAGTTGCGGTCGGGAATATTCGAGCAGCGGCAGGATCGCAGCTTTATCATCTATCATTCGGGCATCATCCGCCATCTGGCCCGATTCGGCAATCCCCCGGGGCCTTCGATTCGCCCCGAGGCCTTCGATACGCATTGACAACATGCACGGCGAGATCGACAATGTAAGACAACACAAGAGTTTAGCGACGTTTCAAGCGAAAGGAACCAGCGATGTCAATGACCGATTTCGACAACACGCCCGGCGGGTTGCGGCCACCGCAGGAGAAGAAGGGGATGAGCACCCGCGCCAAGGTGCTGATCTGGCTGGGAGTCGGGTTTGGCGGTTTGTGCCTGCTCTGCTGTGGTGGGCTGGTGTGGATCGGGTATCACTTCGCCAACTCCGTCAGCCAAGACCCGGCCGAAATTGCCACGGTAACCGAGGAGATGGCCGGGATTGACGTGCCAGACGGTCTCGATCCCAAGATGTCGATGGACATGAAGGTCCCGATCTCCGGCCAGCGGATTATGGCCTGGGTCGTCTACGTCGACGAAGAGTCGCAAAGCATGCTGATGCTTTGCGGCATGGGCCCGGACGCCGGGACTCAGGACCCGGAGCAGATGCAAAAGCAATTCAAGCAGTCGATGCAGCAACAGGGCATGCAGCAACAGCAGGACATGGTCACGGCACAGTCGGAGACCAGGGAGTTGACCGTCCGCGGCGAGCCGGCCTCGTTTACCTTCACCACCGGTGTTACTGAGTCGGGGGTCCCCCGCATTCGGGTCAACGGAGTTTTTCAAGGCAAGACTGGTCTGGTAATCCTCATGGTCGACGCCGACTCGGAGAAGTATCCCGAGGAGCAGATCGTCCAGATGATCGAAGGGATCGAGTAGCCTATGCCTGGACGAGCCCCGGCGCCGTCGAAAATCGTCCTGGCGCTCTGCGTGACGTGGGGCGTTTCGACCGCCCCGGGTGCCGAGACGCCCGCCCGGCAGCGACCGCCTGCCACTTGGTTCGCCGCCTGGCGACAGCCGCCGCTGGCCGACCGGCCGTTGCAGATTGTCCATGGCATCGACCCCCGCCGGGCAATGCCCGAGGGGATCGGGCAGGATGGGATGCGGTACTACCGGGATCGTGGGCTCGGCGGTGTGGTCTGCAACGTCGCCTTCAGCGGCTACATGGGGTCGTCGCAGAACTGGAAGACACTCGAGGCCGGGATCAAGCAGTGCGAGAAGCTCGGCATGGTCGTCTGGCTCTACGACGAGCAGGGCTATCCCAGCGGTGCGGCCGGCGGTCTGGTGTTGCAGCAGAACCGCGACTTCGAGGCGACCGCCCTGACGTTCGATCCTTCGCGCGACGATCCGTTGCGGCTCCGCCCGGCCTACGAACACACCCACGCCGCCAATAACTATTACGCCGCACGCCGCTATCCGAACCTGATCGACGACCGGGCCGTGCGATGCTTCCTTGCCAAGACACACGACGCCTACCGGCAACGGTTCCAGAAAATGCTGGGCGGCACCATTCAGGCGACGTTCACCGACGAGCCGTCGCTGATGGCCGTCAACATCGGGCAGATTCCCGAAGCGGTACGCAAAACGGTGACGGTAGTCGACCCGATCGACCCGTCCGTCCGCCCGTTGCCTTGCGTGCCATGGTGCTACGACCTGCCGCAACGATATCGCCAGAGGTACAACGAAGACCTCCTGCCGCGGCGCCGCAGTCTGTTCGTCGGCAACACGACGGAAGATCGCCGGATTCGGCAACAATACTGGGCCTTGATCGCCGACCTGCTGGCCGAGCGCTACTTCGGCGCGTTGCAGCGATGGGGTGCCGAGCACGGCGTTGCTTCCTCCGGCCATAGCTTGTGGGAGGAGATGCTGATCCATCATGTGCCGCTGGAAGGCAACGGGCTGAAGATGCTCGCGAAGATGGATATTCCGGGGCTGGACGTGCTCTCGTCCGATCCGGAGGCGGTAATCCACACCGGGTGGATGACGGCCGCCATGCCCGCCTCGGCCGCTCGGCTGGCCGGCCGCCGCCGCGTGATGACCGAGGTGAGCGATTTCAGCCAGAAGATGGGCGGCTCGGGGCCGGCCGATCTGGACGCCATGCGGGCGACCGCCGCCTGGCAGGCCGCCTGGGGGGTGACCGACTTCACGCTCTACTACGGCATCGGCGATCGATCGCTCGACGACTACCGGGCCTATTGCAACTACGTCGGCCGGCTCAACGCGATCCTCAAACCGGCACAACCGGCGGCCGAAGTCCTCCTCTACTACCCGATCTACGACCTCTGGGCCGAGTACCTGCCCGTGGCCGAGAAGCTGGTTCTCGAGTCGCAGTCGCCCCGGGCGCAGCAGATCGTTCGATCGTTTATGCGGCTGGGGCAGATGCTCCAGCGGAACCAGATCCCCTTTACGCTGATCGACCACGAACACCTCGCGGCAGCAAAGAACTTGCCCGATGGCGGGCTGCAAGTCGGTCCGCAGCGTTACAAGGCCGTGCTGCTGCCCGATGGCGCGCAGTTGCCGACGTCGGCGGTCGGCGTGGTCGACGTCTTTCGAGAGTCCGGTGGCGTGGTCGTCGAGGATCGGGCCGACGCGGTCAAGGCGGCGCTGGCGAAGTTGCGACCGCCGCGCCAGATCGACCCGGCATCGGATCGGATTGTGCTGGGTCGGTTCGTCCGCGACAGCCGGCCCGTGTTGCTGTTGGTCAACGTCGGCCGCGAGCCGTACGAGGGACACGTGGTCGGTGATACTGCGGGTGACTGGTTGGCACTGGACCCCGTGTCCGGCGAAATCCGTCCGTGCGAAAGAGACCCGGCCGGCCGGCTCCCGCTCGTGTTGCCCCCGCGGCGATCGGTTCTGTTGGTGCGGTTGTGATCCGAGGCGGCAACTCCGGTCACTTGACTTTTTCGGCCCGGTTCGGTATCATCCGACGCTATGGGCAAGGGCTCTTCTGAAGGAGGGATTTGATGGTTACCAAGCTACGAAGGCGTGGGGTGAGCCGCGTGGGGTTGCTGGTGCTGATCGTCATTCTGGGACTGCTTGTCGGCTGCGCGGCGGTCGTAATGCTAAGGCAGCAGGAGAGTGCTCGGAGAATGCGATGCACCAAGAATCTCAAGATGATCGGCATCGCGTTGCAAGGCCACATTGAGACGCACGGGGCCTATCCGCCGGGGTTGCCCAGTTGCACGGAGAAGAACTGGATCCAAGGGGGCGTCGAGGAGGGTGCCGTTTGCCAGGGGCCCAACTGGGCCAGCCTCATCCTTGGCAACATGGCCGAGACCTTGATGTACGAGCAGCTCTTCGAATCGATGAAGACAGACCGCAACGCGGCCGCCGAAACGGAAGCGGCCCCGGGCAACCTCGGCCGGACCACGCCGCGATTCTACGTCTGCCCCAGTGCTTACGCCATGTCGCCCGAGAATAGAATCGCCACCTACGGTTTCAAGAACATCTCCAAGGGCAACTATGCCGCCTGCTGGGGCTCCGACACGTACATGTCGTTTGAGAACCCGAATACTGCCGGCGTCTTCGGCGTCGTGATGCTGCCCGGATACAGGGACCACGATCCCAAGGGCACCTGGAAAATGGGGCATAAGTGGGGAACCCGGACCATTGGCGATGGAGCACACAACACGCTGGCCGTCAGCGAGGTCCTCGGCTACGACAGCAAGGAGGACGGACGCGGCGGGTGGGTCCTTAACGCCATGGGCGCCTCTGCGTTCACCGCCCGATACGGCCCCAATGCCGAGCAGGACGATCACGTGCCGATGTGCGAGGAACAGATCGACGAGAAGAATCCGCTCCACTGTACCGAGAACCGCAAGGACGGCGGGGTCTGGGCCTCCGCCCGTAGCCGTCACCCTGGCGGCGTCAACGCCGCGACGTGCGACGGGGCCGTCCGGTTCTTCAGCGATACGATCGAACTGGAAGTCTGGCGGGCACTGTCAACGCGCTCCGGCCCCAAGGACGAACCCCGATCGCCGGAGTAAGCTCCTCTGGCCGGTAGTTCTGCAATGCGACGAGTTGCCACGATAGATGGCCGATGCTATCACCGCTTTACGGCGGCAGAAAAAAAAATTCCAAAAGGGTCAAAAAAACCGGCCTTGACGCGAGACGCGAAATTCCATATTCTCGCCCCCTCACGGATCAATCCAAACGTCGCACGAGCGGCGGGCGGAACGGCAGTGAACCCGAATAGATCAAGGGAACAATCCGCGTGGATGGGTCTGCATCAGGGGGTGGCGAGACTTCGTCGTTCCTGCGGACCACGAAGCGTACATCCGCCTGCACGGAAGCTGGCGGCACGCTTCGGATACATTGTGAACGCTCGTCGTATCACCCGGAACGCCCGGAGGCTACGGCGGCGCAGCGTCCAATCGCTCCCGGAAAAGTGACGTGTCCTTCGCCCCCCTGGGACACGGCCTTTCCGGGGGCTTTTTCTTTGCGCCGTACGGCAGCGGCGGCGGGAAGCGGGAGGTAGGACCGTTGTTGCCGCGCAGAGCCTGCGTGATGCGGAGACCGGCTCTTCTCGCTACTTCGAGCCATCCTCTTTGGGGGCCAGCTTCTGCTCGACCTCCAACAGCTTGCCGGTTCGTTTGTCCCAGCGGACCATGCGGCGTTTGAGCCGGTGTTGGAAGTGGCAATCGGTGCAGACGAGCTTCGCGGGGTCGGTTTCCGTCAGGCCGTGTTCTTGCCATCGGGCGATCACCTTGGCTGCCGAAACGTCGTGCTCTGTGTGGCACTCGGCACAACAGGCGGCGATCTTCTCCCGGGGGTACATCACTTCCGGCGGCGTGACGTTGTCCTCGTCGTCGCGGTGGTCGTACGACTTGCCGTGGCAGTCGATGCAGCCGACCTCTTCGACGCCGTGACAGATCACCAACTCCTCTTCCTTGTAGTTGTCGTGGCAGACGTAGCAGGCCTGGTTGTCGACCTTCATCTTGGGCTGTCCGGTCGGCGCGTCGGGCAGCTTCTCGTCGAGATAACCCTCGAGCGACAGCGGCGGCGCGGCCACCGCTTGGGCGTCGTCTCCGGTAAGACAGGCCAAAGAGCCCAACACTATCATTACGGCAACGACCAACAGGAGCAGACAGGCAGCAGGTTTCATTATCGGGTCCTAAGGTTCAAATGGTAGGGTGCGTACACGCACCAAGTGCGTAGGTCAAGGCTTGCCCTGACGTGAACGCAAGTGGACACAAGAACGCCCTTTCGCTTGTCAGGCAAGCCCTGACCTGCTGACTAGACGACGTTCCAGTCGTTCAGCCAGCGATAGTGGTACGGCAGGTTGGCGAAGGCGCGGTCGGTGGCGGCGTCCAGTTCCGCCTGCTCCTTGACGTCCAGTGCCCGGCGTTGCAACACGGACCGTGCCACGTTGTCGACCTGCGCGGTGTTGATCATGCCGGGGATCGGGGCCGTGATCACCGGGTTGGTCAGGATGGCCCTGAGTGTCAACCGCGCGATTTTGTCGTCCTCTTCCTGGTGCGGGTTGCCGGGCGAGCTGTCGCCCTTGAACATCGAGCCGCTGGCGAACGGCTTGATGCCGAACCAGGCCACGTCGGCCTTCTTCATCGCGTACCAGAGGCTGTTTTCCCAGGAGTCGTCTTCCATCTTGCCCACGTACGCCCCCGGGTCGCCTTCCTCGGGCGACTCGACCTTGGTGCCGGCCATCCGCGTTTTGGCCGTGTAGGGTGTGACGATCACGTCGAGCACGTCGGAATGGGAGCCGATCCACTTCTTGATGTGCGGGCGGTCGTGCGAAGAGATACCCGTGCGTCGTGCGCGGCCCGTCTTCTTGGCCCAGGCCAGTGCCTCGCACATCTCTTCCATCTCGTTGTCTTGGTGGCGCGAGCTCTTTTCGTAACAGACGATCCGCCAGACGTCGACGTAGTCCAAGCCCGTCTTCTTGAACCCGTTGTCCATCGCCTGCTTGAGCATCTTGGTGATCCAGCCGGGTGGCTTCGGGTTGCCGCTCGCCTTGGCCTTCGCCGCCTGGCCGCTGAGGCTGCGCATCTCTTCCTGATACCAGGAGAAGCCCAGATGCATCTTGTCGCGTCGGCCTTTGAGTGCCTTGGAGTACATGATCACTTCCTGCACGGTGCAGGCGTCGATGTAGTTGATCCCCCGTTCGATGCACTGGGTCACGACGTCGTAGCGGTTCTTCTCGAAATCGGGGTCATCGAGTTTCGCCCCCAGCCAACCGCCGCCCCCGAACAAACCGGGTACCATCTTGTCGACCCGTTTCCAGTGGCCGCCGAGGCAGACGGCCGAGATCATCCATTCACACTTACCCGCACGGCGGTACTCCATCTGCTCGTTGTAGTTAATGATGTCGTCGGTCTTCTCGTTAGTCGGGTTGTTGGCATAGACAATCCGGTTGGCAAGTAGCCCCCCGGCCAGTCCAGCCGCCCCGGTTTGCACGAATTGCCGCCGCGTCAAGCGATTGTCTGCCATGGAAGCACTCCTTTTGTATTGTGGAAGGCGTGAAAGATGCTCGTTGTCGTAGGCCACGGGGACGCAGCCCTCTTACGCCTCCTAGATTAACCATAAAGCGACCCGTTTGTCAAGACAACCGGTTTGCCCACGGCTGCCGGGCTCACGGATACGGGGGACGCCAAGAAAAGGAGCGGCCGCGACTGCATCGGCGAAGATTGCCGGGCAGTCGCGGCCCGCTCCGGTCCAGTGAGAAGGGAGGTTACCAAAGCGTAGGCTCGAAAATGGCCTCGTCCACTACGGGCTTCCACATTCTTCACTGGGTTTATGCGGTATTGGCTTGCCGTTGCGGCACTTGGCAATCGGTTGCCACCACGCGGACGAGCAGGATTGAATAGGTTCACGCCACCCGACGATGCCAGCCGAACAGGGCCAACCCGGCCAGTCCGGCCAGCAGCATCACAATCGTCCCCGGCTCGGGAACGGCCGCCGCGCCGGCGGCAGGCACATAGCTCGCGTTGCCGAAGTTCGCTCGCAA
>JABMRB010000944.1 GCA_013202865.1 Candidatus Nealsoniibacteriota bacterium
ATGCAGAATACGGCGAGCCGCGGGGCTTGCCCCCGCGCTTCCGTGGCGCCGGGGTGACCTCCATCCTCGCGCTTCCGATGCGCCGGGGTGAACCCGGCGGCTCGCTGTGCTTTAGCGTAGGATCTTTACGCGCGAGCCGATCGAAAGGATGGCGCCGAGGTCGTCCATGTCGCGGTCACTGAGTCCGATGGCGCCGTAGACGCCGCCGCTGACCTGCGACGGACCGGTCGTGCCGTGCAGGTAGATCTCGCTCTGCTGGCTGAGTTCACGGCTTAGCCCGATCCAATGCTCCTGACGCGGATCGGGGGCAACGGTGTGGTCGATCGTCACCGGATCGATACGGGCGTCCTGGAGATTGGGGTGAAGGCTGCGGACCACGTAGAGGCCTTCCATGTTCGTTCGTTTGGGATCCACCCGGATCGGAAACCGGCCGGCGTAGCAGTTTTTCAACACCAACGTCAACTCCTGGTCGGAAAGGCTGATTCGGGCATGGAACGGCCCACGCACGACCTTCAACTCCTTGCCCGGCTCGAGCCGCAGTGGATCGCGAATCCCATTGATCCGCGCCAGCAAGAGCCACGGCACCTGGCAGCCGCGGGCAATCTGCGGCAGCGTGTCGCCCGAGCGGACCACGTAGGGCTTCTCCAAATGGTGCTCGCGGGAGTAGATTACCTCGCCGGCTAGTTGGTCGAGCATGTCGGTGACCTGCTTCGCCTGTGGCTCGGAGAGGTTGGGATTGATGTACAACTGCGTCAGCTTCTGGTGAGCGTCCCCGAGGCGATTCTCCTGGAGCTTCTCCCGCACCGCCTGCAACGAATCGGCAAACTCCTCGGCGGCAGCGCCCGGTGCGCCCGTGCCCGGTACGCCCGTGAAGGGCGCGGGACGAACGTGCGAAGCCGCGGCGATCGATCCGTCGCGATCACCGCCGGCTGCGGTCTGCCCCGTTGCGGGCATGGCCCCGTACGGCGCGTGCGAGCCGCCCAGTGGAGCCGGATTACCGATTGCCGAAGGGTTGCCCGACTGGGCCGTCAGCCCAATCGGCTGCGCGTTCGTCGAACCGGTTTCTGCGGCGCCGGCGGCGAGGTTTTGCGCGCCTTGCCCTAGCGGCTCGGCCCCGCCGGAGTAAAACGGGGCCTCGTCAAGATTGGCCGTCGCATCCGGCTTCCGGTTGACCCAGGTGTATGCTCCATAGACGACGGCAGCCAACCCGCCGAGCACCAACAACGGCTTCAATGAACTCATGATCGTCCTCCTTGACGATTCATTCGGATTGATGTCTGCTTGGGGGCAATCAGCCGACCGAAAAACGTCAGCGAAAGCAGCAACCATGTCCGGCAACGATTTGTGGTTTGAAGAATCTGGCGATGAGCTCCACGACGAGGAATATCCTGACGACGGCCTCGACGAGGATTCCGACGACGACTCTTCGCAGACCGTCGAGTGTCCCGAATGCGGAACCGAGGTCTACGAAGACGCCGTGCAATGTCCCGTCTGCGGCAACTACGTCACGCACCGCAACAACGTCTTCTCGGGCCGGCCAACCTGGTGGATCACGCTCGCACTGCTGGGTATCCTGGCCGTGGTCCTCGTCTTCACCGGCCTGCTGGGCTGGTAACCCAGTGGCCCGGGAACCGACCCAAGCGGTCGAATGATAGGCAAACCAGCCATTTGACGCTACACCAAACTGGGCCAAAGAAGCCGGAATTCGCCCCGTCTGACCGGGTAAATGGGGCCGTAGACGGGTGTTGAGTCAAGTTGTGTCTCTCTAGTATCCGCAGCCCCCCTAGCTTCTCGCGCCTGCGACCGTGCTGTGGGGCGTTCCGAGTCGCAGATGAAATCGTATCGCGATTCCCGCCGATGCAATCGACGGGCTTTTCGAGAGATCACCTCCGCGGGCTTCCGCCCTCGGCTACTGGTTTTCGCGACAGACGCACCACCCCCAAATCCCAAATCGGAAATCTGAAATCCCCCCTACCCCTCCCGCAACCTCTCCCGAATCGCGGCCAACCGCTCGGCCAGCTCTTGCTCGAATCCACGGTCGACCGGGCGATAATACTCCCGTTCGATGCCGAGATAGTCTTGGGCGGCGATGCCATCGGGGTGGTCGTGGGCATATTGGTAGTCTTCGCCGTGGCCGAGGCGTTTTGCGCCGTCGTAGTGGCGGTCGCGGAGATGGACGGGGACCGGCAGGATGCGGCCTTCGCAGACGTCGCGTCGGGCCTCGGCAATGCCGACCGTGACCGCGTTCGACTTCGGCGCACACGCCAGATACGTTACCACCTGGGCCAACGTCAATTGGCATTCCGGCAGACCGACCAGTTCGCAACCGTGTGCGGCCGCCACCGCTAGCGGCAACGCGGCCGGGTCGGCGTTGCCTACGTCTTCGCTGGCAAGGATCACCATTCGTCGGGCAAGGAACCGGACGTCCTCGCCGCCTTCGAGCATCCGTGCCAGCCAATACAAGGCCGCGTCCGGGTCGCTGCCGCGGACGCTCTTGATCAGTGCGCTGATCGAGTCGTAGTGGACGTCGCCCTGGCGATCGTACTGCACGGCCTTGCGCTGGACCGACTCCTCGGCCAACGCCCGGGTGAACTCCAGCGGCGCGCAGTCGCTCGATAGCACGCCGATCTCCAACGCCGAGAGCGCCCGGCGTGCGTCGCCGTCGCTGGCCTCGGCGAGGAACTCCAGTGCGTCGTCGTGCATGCAGACGTCACGCCCACCGAGCCCGCGGTCGGCGTCGGATAGTGCCCGGCGCAACAACGTCTTCACGTCGTCGGGCGAGAGTGGGTTGAACTGGAAGACGCGGCTGCGGCTGACCAGAGCACTGTTGATCGTGAAGAACGGGTTCTCGGTCGTTGCACCGACGAGAATCACGACGCCGTTCTCCACGTCCGGCAGCAGGACGTCCTGCTGTGCCTTGTTGAAGCGATGGATCTCGTCGACGAACAGCAGCGTGCGGCGGCCATCGGCCGATAGCTCGTCGTAGGCTTCGGTGAGGACCTCGCGGAGTTGCTTCACGCCGGCGGCGACCGCACTGATTTGCTGGAACCGGCTGCGGCTCTCGCCGGCAAGCAGTCGGGCGAGCGTGGTCTTGCCGGTGCCAGGCGGCCCGTAGAAGATGACCGACCCGAGTCGATCGGCCTTCAACAACCGTCGCAAGAGCTTTCCTTCGCCGAGGAAGTGCTCCTGCCCGACGAATTCGTCGAGCGACGCCGGCCGCATCCGCGCCGCCAGCGGCTGTGCCTCGCGGCGGTTCGCTGCTTCGCTAGCTTCAAACAGGGACATATCACATCCAATCGGGCATTTCGCTTACGTTTAGCGGTCGCCGGCACGGCGACCTCAGAACGACAACGGTTTGACAAAACCCCAACTTTGCGGCTTCAATCCGGCGGCTTGCGGGTTCGCCACGACGTACTCGACGGCCGCCTGCAACGCTTCCTCATCGTCGATGAAGACTTTCCATCTGTTTCGCGTCCAAGGCGTCTTGTCGAGTTCCAGGGCGGAAGTTGCGCCGCCCTTGAGTTGATTGACCAGGTACTCGATCCGGTACTTGGATCGCAACACAACAACGTGAACGTGCTCATTCATGATCGTACACGCCGGTACTTCGAGGTGCAATCGCTCGACCACCCGAGCAAAGCCTTCAGCGACGACCGGACGGGTCGTGCCGTTGATATAGTACGGCGGCCGGGAAAGCCGCTTCAACGCGGCGGTGCGGAAACGCCCAATGGTGCGGCCCGCGGGCTGAGGGCTTTGCCGGCCGTATCGAATTCGACCCAACGCGGCGAGTTCGGCCTTGTAGACTGCCTTCGAGTAGGAACCCCGTGGATCGTTGGGCAACCAAGTGCCGTACGTAGTGAAGATGGCGTGATAGGCGATGATCATCGAGTTGCCCTCTTGTCAGGGTTCAGGTACGTCATCCCGTTTAGCCGTCGCCGGCACGGCGATGTTCCGTCCAAACTCTCGTCGCCGTACCGGCGACCGCTAAACGGTATCGCGCTGGGCGTCCTTAGGATAATTGCGAGTCAATCCGGTTGCAACGGTCCGCCTTCCGGTAACAGTTCGGCCAGGGGACACTCGTCGCACTTAGGGTTGCTCTTGCGGCAGTAGTTGTTGCCGACGCGAACCAGCAACGCGTGAAACTCGTTGTACAACGCCACGTCCTGCGGCAGGCTGCCGTGGAAATGGTCCTGGATCTCGTGATAGCCTGCGTCGAATCCGATCCAACCGTGCCGCGAGAGCACGCGGTGCGTATAGGCGTCGACCACGAAGATCGGCAACTCGCCGGCGTAGAGCAGAATCGAATCGGCCGTCTCCGGACCGACCCCGTGAACGCCGAGCAATTCCTCCCGCAGCGTAGGCAAACCGGTGGCGAACATCTGCTCGAGCGAACCGTCGTACCGCTCGACGAGGAACTCCAGCAGACTGCGAAGTCGGCGTGCCTTGATCCGATAGTAACCGGCCGGCCGGATCAGTTCTTCCAATTCTTCCGGACGGACGTCGGCCAGCGCGTGCGGGTCGAGCAGGTCGGATTGGCGGAGGTTGTCGATCGCCCGTTCGACGTTCTTCCAACTCGTGTTCTGCACCAGTACGGCGCCGACGATCACCTCGAAGGGCGACTCGCCGGGCCACCAGTGCTGGGGTCCCAAGGCCTCGATAAGCCGTTGGTATACTTCGGTGAGCGTGGCGGTCATGGCGGCAAGATCGGTGTTCGGATCACGGGGAAAAACAAATCATAACGGTTTCGCGGCCCGTGCCAATCTCCGGCTGCGAAATTTCGTCCAATAATGTCCGGGCAGACCGATTCCCCGGGCCACGGCTCAAGCGGGGCGCCGCAGTGGGTCGAGAATGGGGAGAGGCGGGGATTTGGGATTTTTGATTTTTGATTTGGGATTTGCCGCTTGTGGCTAAGCACCGAATTCCACCCCACGGAACGCAGTCCGTGGGCGTTGTGCCCCAAATCCCCAATCCCCAATCCCAAATCCCCCCACAGCCCA
>JABMRB010000945.1 GCA_013202865.1 Candidatus Nealsoniibacteriota bacterium
ACGAGCATCGAGATCGTCACGCCGGAGAACATCGCGTTTGAGTATCGCGTGGCCGGGCCGTTTCGCCGGTTGCCGGCGTATCTGATCGATTTGGCGATTCGCGGGTTGGCTTTCGGCGTGGGGGCGGCGGCGGTGACCATGGTGCTGGCCCTGATCGGGCTGGGAACCGCGGGCATCGGGTTCGGCTTCGTCTGGTGGTTCTTGCTGACGTGGTTCTACGGGGGCGTGCTCGAGTCGTACTTCAACGGCCAGACGCCCGGGAAACGGCTGCTGGGGATTCGCGTGGTCACGGTCGAAGGGCAGCCGATCAACGCCGTCCAGGCCATCTTGCGAAACTTCCTGCGAATCGTGGACAGTCAGCCGGCGGTGCAACTAATGGGTTGGCCGATGATGTATCTGGTGGGGCTGACGGCGGCGGCGATGAACGACCGCTTCCAGCGGCTCGGTGATCTGGCGGCCGGCACGATGGTGGTGATCGAGGAGCAGCAGTGGTTTCAGGGGATCGTTCGGCTGCGGGAGCCGGCGGCGGTCGAACTGGCTGCCCGGATGCCGGCCGACTTCCAGGCCAGCCGGACCTTGGCCCGTGCGCTGGCAACGTACGTGGAGCGCCGGGAGACCTTCTCCATGCCGCGGCGGCTGGAGATTGCGCGGCATCTGGGCGAACCGTATCGGCAGCAGTTCGGCTTCCCGGCCAACATGAACCTGGACTTGTTGTTGTGTGCGATGTACCATCGCGCGTTCATCACGGATCGTGACGATCTGGGCGAAGTGGGTTCGCCGTTCAGGCAACAGCCGACGTTGCCGGTCCGGCTCAATGACCCGGTGGATATGATGGCGAGGATGGATCGTAGATGAAAGTATCCGACCTACTAGAATCCCGGCGTGAGAACTGGCGAGAGCTGGAGCGGATGTGCATGGCCATGGGGGGGCGATCGCGGCGGCGGTTTCCGGCGCAGGCGGCCGCCCGGTTCGCCGCCCTGTATCGAGCGGCATGTGCCGATCTGGCGCTGGCCTACTCCTATCAACTCCCGCCGGGTACGATCCACTATCTGCACCGGCTGGTAGGCCGGGCACACAACCAGTTGTATCGCTCCCGGACGTTCGACTTCGCCACCTGGTTTCGCGAACTGATGGTCCGCGTTCCGCGGCGCCTGTTTACCGACAACTGCCTGCGGCTGGCGTTCGTGCTCTTCTGGGGTGTTTTTGTGCTCTCGATGATAATGACTCGGTCCTGGCCCGGGTTCGCCGACGAGGTGATCGGGCAAGAGTGGATGCAGACGCTCGAACGCGACTTCTCGCAGATCACCTTTGGCCGCAGTGCCGACGCAAACTACTTGATGGCCGGGTTCTACATCCAACACAACGCCGGGATCGGACTGCGCTGTTTCGCATTCGGGCTGTTGCTTGGAATCGGCGGGCTATACATGACCGTTTACAACGCGGCCTTTCTCGGGGCCGTCTTCGGGTACATGACCACGGTGCCGTTGCTGGCTCGCAATAACTTCTTCGAGTTCGTCACCGCACACGGTCCGTTCGAGTTGACCGCGATTGTGCTCAGCGCGGCGGCCGGGATGCGGATGGGATTCGCGCTGATCGACACCGGGGGGTTCACGCGGATCGCTTCGCTACGGCAGGCTGCCCTGCGGGCGGTGCCGGTGATGTCGGCCGCGGTCGTGATGTTCCTGCTGGCGGCGATGATCGAGGGTTTCCTGTCGCCGTCGGCGGCCCCCTACGCGGTCAAGGCCGGTGTGGCCGTGCTCTCGACCGGAATGTTGATGTTCTACTTCGTCATCCTGGGATACTCCCATCGAGAAATAGACCATGCAGTTGGACCATAACCGCATCGCGATCCGCGAACGAAGCTACATCGAGGTCCTTGACCTTGCGTTGCGCGTGATGCGGAAGTGTGGCTGGCCGCTGGCTGCCGCACTGGCGGTCGGCGTGGTGCCGACTGCCTGCTTCAACGCGTGGTTGCTGTCCGGCTACATCGCCGACTATCCTCCGCTCGAGCTTCCGTTTCCACCCTTCGAGTTCGATATCCCGCTGACGTATCTCTGGTACATGTTCTGGCTGGTGATATTTGAAGCGGCCCTGGCCACGGCTCCGGCAACGCTCTTTCTGGGCGAATCGCTGTTCATGGAAAAACCGCAGTTGAAGCAGATCGCCCGCCGGTTGCTTGGCTCGCTGCCACAGTTGATCGTCTACCAGTTGATTTTGCGGGCGATTCTCGTCGTGATGGTGTTCACTTGGTTTGTGTTGTACGCGGCCTGGCCCTATCTCAACGAGGTGATCCTCCTGGAACGCAATCCGATGCGGCGTAATCGGCAGGGGCGGATGAGCACCTATCGCCGCACGGTCACGTTCCACGCCGGATACACGGCCGATCTGTTCGGGCGGTGGCTCGGCTCGCTGCTCATCGGCATTTTGCTGTTCGTCTGCTTCTGGGGGGCGATGATGATCTCGCGCCACCTGTTCTTCAGCGAAGAGTACCTGGAGAAGACGTCGTATACGATCTTCTACCCCCTGGCTTTATGGCTCGTGGTGAGTTATTTTACGGTCGTGCGGTTTCTCGGCTACCTGGACCTGCGGATTCGCCGCGAGGGCTGGGAAGTGGAATTGATGATGCGGGCCGAGCAGACCCGACTAGAGAGACAATTGACATGAACGCCGTCGTGCTGATGTTGCCGTTGCTGTTGGCCGGTGCAACCGACCCGGGTGAGTCGGTCGTGGCCGGACGCGAGGCACTTGGCAAGGCGTCGAGCCGGTATCCCTGGTACGATGCCAGCACCGACGGCGTCCGGCGGGTCGAGATCGACGAACCGACGACGCGGAGTTCCAACTCGGGCGGCGGCTCGTCACTGGATCTGGGCCCGCTGCTCACGGTGACTGCATGGAGTCTACTCATCGCGGCGCTTGTCATCCTTGTCTTCTTCTTGATTCGCGCAGCGCTCGTTAGCGAAGAAGGTGTCGGCATAGGCGGCAAGAAGACGGGTAAAGACGACGCCGATGACGCGGCCCGGGTCGAAGCGCTGCCGTTGCCGGTCCGCGCGGGCAAGTCGGACCTGCTGGCCGAAGCGCAACGGCTCTACCGCGAAGGAAACTACCGCCAGGCGATCGTTTACTTATTCGGCTACCAACTCGTGCAACTCGACAAGCAGCAGGTCATCCGGCTCGCCAAGGGCAAAACCAACCGCCAGTACCTCCGCGAAGTCGGGCCACGGATCGCCTTGCAGGGACTGATCGAGCAGACGATGGTGACGTTCGAAGAGGCGTTTTTCGGAAACCGGGCGATCGGCCGGGTGCGGTTCGAGTCGTGCTGGACGCGACTCAGCGAGTTCGACAGGCTCGCCGGAGAGACGGCTTGAACGGGGATTTCAGATTTTAGATGTCAGATTGGGGCCGCTTGCGGCTTCGCACGAACATGAAACCACTATTCCATAACCGCTACCTTCCGACCATTGCGCTGCTGACCGTGGCGTGTGCGATGCTGACCGGCTGCGGGGAATATCTCGACACCTCCTACGGCGAGCGGCGCGGTATGACCGGGCAAAGCATCCACGGCACGGGTGTGCTGAGCGACATGTTCGAGCAGCGCGGCCACAAAGTAATCTCCTGGAGCGTGCTCTCGCCCAAATTGCAGGAAGACACGGACTGTATCGTCTGGTTTCCCGACTGCTACGACACACCCGGCGACGACGTTTGCGAGTGGCTGGAAATCTGGCTCGACGCCCGTCCCGGCCGCACGCTGATCTACGTGGGGCGCGACTTCGACGCCGAGCCGGACTATTGGGCAAAGGTCGAGCCGGGGGCACCGTCCGAGCAGGCCCCGCTGATCCGCCGCCGCAAGAAGGAGGCAAGGTCCAACGCCAAGTCGGTCCGCAAGGGGCTTACGGAACAACTGGAGTGCTCCTGGTTCAGCGTCGACCAGACCGCCAAGTCACGCAAGGTTCGCACGCTCGGCGGCGAGTGGGCCCGGGGCGTCGATCCGGCGAAGGTCGAGATCGAGCTGGCCAGCCGAGTCGATCCTTATGGCTACTACGCGCCCGAAACGCTACTCGAGTCCAACGGCGAACCGCTGGTCAGCCGAATCCGGTTCGGCGACTATGGCGACGGCAGTCAGTTGATCGTCGTGGCCAACGGGTCGTTCCTGCTGAACTTGCCGCTGGTCAACTGCGAGCATCGCAAGCTGGCCGGCCGGCTGATCGACGAGGCGGGTCCGCCCGTGAAGTCGGTCGTCTTCCTGGAGAGCGGCTACGGCGACCCGGAGATCCTCGAGGAGGAGCCCACCGTCGCAATGCCGAATCCGATGGCGTTGTTATTGAAGCGGCCCTTCTGCTGGATCTTCCTGCAATTGGGCATTGTCGGAGTCGCGTTGTGTTTCTCGCGGTGGCCCATTTTCGGCATCGCCCGAGAGCTGCCGCTCGTCGGCAAAGCCGACTTTGGCAAGCACATCCAAGCCCTGGCAAAACTACTACAGCGCAGCCGCGACCGCGCCTACGCCACCACCCGACTGTTGCATTATCAGCAAACGACGAAAGAAGAAATGACGAAGCAGGAATGACATGATGTGAAATGACGAAGCACGAATGACGAATGACGAAATGGAAGGATGAAGTTCAAATCACGAAATGGAATGACGAAGAGTCGCTTTAGAGTCTCTTGTCTTATTTCGTCATTCGTCATTCGTGCTTCGTCATTCCCTCTATCCACTATCCACCATCCACCATCCACCATCCACCATCCACCATCCACTACTTCCCCCATGCCCGACCTGCCCCCCGATCAACCTTTCGAGCCTCGCTTACCGCCGGTAGTTTCGCAGTCTGCTGCCGCCAGCACTCCCATCAAGGACTTGTTCGAACGCATCAACGCGGAGGTCCGCAGGATCTTCGTCGGCCAGGATGAACTCGTTCTCGGCACGCTGGTGGCGCTCTTCTCCAACGGACACGTGCTGATCGAAAGCGTGCCCGGACTGGGCAAGACGCTCTTCGTGCGCACCTTGGGCCGGGTGCTCGGGTGCCAGTTCGGGCGGATCCAATTCACCGCCGACCTGATGCCGTCGGACCTGACCGGCTCGCCGATCTTCGACATGAAGATGCAGGAGTTCCGGTTTCACCCCGGCCCCGTATTCACGCAACTGCTGTTGGCCGACGAGATCAACCGGTCGCCGGCAAAGACGCACGCCGCGCTGTTGGAGATCATGCAGGAGTATCACGTCACGATCGATCGGACCACCCACAAGATCGAGCGGCCTTTCCTGGTGATGGCTACGCAAAACCCGATCGAGGCCGAAGGGACCTACAACCTGCCCGAGGCCCAACTCGATCGCTTCATGCTCAAGCTCGTGATCGACTATCCGATCGAACAGCAGGAAGCCAATATCCTGGCAATGCACAGCTCGCAGGTCGAATTGGACGACCTGCTCGAGCAGCTCTCGCCGGTGACCAGTCCGCAACAGATCGTCCAGGTAACCCGCGCCAACGGCAAGGTGCGGATCGATCCGCGGTTGCTCGCCTACATCAACTCGCTCGTGCGACTAACCCGACAATGGCCGCAGTTTCACCTCGGTGCGTCGCCGCGGGCGGGCATCGCCCTGATGCGAGGCGCGCGGACGCTGGCGGCCTTTCGCGGACGCGACTACGCCGTGCCCGACGACGTGGTCGAACTGGCTATGCCCGTGCTGCGGCATCGTGTGATCCTCTCAGCCGAGGCCGAAGTGGAAGGCCACGCCGTCGACGACCTGCTCGGCGAGTTGATCGCCTCGGTGGAGGTCCCCCGGCTGTGACCGACTTTGCGATAGTCCTGGCAGTGGCAGCGGTTATCGCGCTGCCGTTTGCGCTGTTGGCCCGATGGCTCCGGGTCTACCCGCGGATGCTGCTGGTCTACGTGACGTTGATTCCCGCCGCAGCGTCGACGGCCGTGCTCGCCTCGCCCGAGACTCCGTGGCTCAGCTCCGTGTTGATCGCCACCGCGGCAATCAACGGCGTGCTGGCGGCGGTCTTCCTGGCCGACGGGCTGACGTTGCCGTCGCAGCGCGCCTTCTCGGCCGAGCGACACGTGGTGCGAACGGCCTCGCTACGGAAACCGCACCCGGTATCGCTCACGCTGCTGAACCACACGCGCCGTGCGTTTCGCGTCCGGGTCCGCGACGGCGTGCCGCACGAACTGAACCCCGAACCGGACGAGCTTTCGTTGACGCTAACCGGCCACAGCCGCTCGACGCTTCGCTACATGCTAAGGCCCGCCCATCGCGGGGCATTCATGCTGGAGCAGATCCACCTGCAAGTCCGCAGTCGGTTGGGGTTCTGGCAGCGGCAACTCGACTACATGGTCGCCTCGGCCATACACGTCTATCCCGACATGAAGCAACTCGGGCAATACGCGCTGCTGGCCCGAACCAACCGGCTGAGCCTGCTGGGCGTACGCCGCACCCGGCGGATCGGCCAAGACCACGACTTCGAGCGGCTACGCGACTATACGATCGACGACAACCACAAGCACATCGACTGGAGGGCGACCGCCCGGCGGCAAAAACTGACCGTCAAGGACTTTCAGAGCAGCCAGAGCCAGCGGATCATCTTCTTGCTCGACTGCGGGCGAATGATGACCAATGAGGCCGCCGGATTGAGTCTGCTGGATCACGGGCTCAACGCCATGCTGATGCTCAGCTACGTGGCATTGCGGCAGGGCGACTCGGTCGGCATGGTCACCTTCTCCGACGAGATCCACAGCTACGTTCCGTCGCGAAGCGGCATGAACCAGATGAACCGGCTGCTGCACGCCTCCTTCGATCGCGTCGCCCAGTTGACCGAATCTCGCTACGATCAGGCCTTCCGCTACCTGGCGTCGCATTGCCGCAAACGCTCGCTGGTCGTGTTGATTACCAACGTGATCGACGAGGTGAATTCCGCGCAGATCGAGCGCTACATGACGAACCTCGTCGGCCGGCATCTGCCCCTGAGCGTGCTGCTGCGAGACCGGTCGTTGTTCGACGCGGTCGACGTCGAGCAACCCCGCGAGGAAGAACTCTGGCCCGCCGCGGCCGCCGCCGATATTCTCACTTGGCGCCATCAGGTGTTGACCGACCTGCAGAGCAAAGGCGTCCTTTCGCTGGATGTCTTTCCCGAGAACCTCACCGCCCCGCTGGTCAACCGCTATCTCGAGATCAAGGCGCGGCATCTGCTGTAACGGTCCACGCGGTTTGCCCGCCTCTCTCGGTCTGCCATTATCAACCGCGGCATGCCTTACCTCCTTCTCTCACTTAACCCACTCTGCCACACGCCCCCCCCCGCACGAGGTGATAAAAATAGTGGGATTGACACCGACACGCCGCTTCGGATACATGGGGCATGCGTTGCGGTCGGTTCATGGCCTCAGGCCATGTCAGGCCTGGGAGAAGCCGTCGTAGCTGCGGAAATTCTCATCCCGGGCGTTCAAACCTCGAGTATCTGCCCGGGTCTCTCGGACTGGACGAACGGGGCGGTGTCGATCACAATAGTAGCAGGGGTGTACGGCGGAAACCGACGAGAAGACCGAGGCCATGGCGTTTCAATTCCTTTGTCCGCAAGGCCACCTGCTGCAAGGCGAGTCATCGCAGGCGGGCCAACAGTGTAAGTGTCCTTATTGCCAGACCGAGTTCCTGGTGCCGTCGCCCACCGGCGCTGCGCCCGAGGCCACGCCCGGCCCGGCCTCGGCGGCTCAACAGCAGCCGGCTCCTCCCGTGAGGGAGCAGCCGTCCGGCGGTGGTTTTCCAGGCACTCAGGCCGATTCCGCTGGGGCGGGGGCCCCGTCCGCCGGCGAAGTCCCCCAGTTCGGGTCCGTCACCGCGGAGCAGCAGAGCCTTTTGCACATTCCCTGCCCGAAGGGCCACATCCTGGAGACCCCCCACGACATGCTCGGCCAGGACGCGATGTGCCCCTTCTGCCAGACCCAGTTTCGCCTGCGGCTCGAGGCCAGCATCGAGCACCGCAAAGAGCGCGACGACAACCGCAACCGACGCGAGCAGAAGCTCGGCAAGGCCTGGTTGAACTGGGCAATCGTCATCGGCGTACTCGTCGCCCTAGCCGTCATCTTGATGATCGCACTTGCAGCAGCAAGATGAGAGAAGAGAATGAAGAATGAAGAGCGAGGACACCACCTCGCCGCTTGCGGCTTAGCCCCCAGCCCCAAATCCCAAATCCCAAATCCCAAATCCCACGAGCCCCCCAATGCCCGAGCCACGTACTGAAATCCTCGCCCGTTTCCGAGAGAAGATCGCCGCGGGCAAACCGATCATCGGCGGTGGGGCCGGCACCGGCATCAGTGCCAAGTTCGAGGAGGTTGGCGGCATCGACTTGATCGTGATCTACAACTCCGGGCGGTTCCGGATGGCCGGCCACGGGTCGCTGG
>JABMRB010000946.1 GCA_013202865.1 Candidatus Nealsoniibacteriota bacterium
CCGTTGTCCCGCATGAACATGTAGAGCTGTTCCCGCGGGATGCGCCGAAATCGGCTACCCGGAACGCGAAAGCCTTTTAGCTGTCCGGAATCAAAACAACGAATAATAGTTTGCTGGCTGACCTTACAGATTTTGGCCGCCTCGCCGGTTGTAAAGACGGTTTTCATTTCTCGATCATCCTTCCGTCTAGCCGCCGGGCTAGCTGGCAACACGAAACCGGTGGGCCCCATGTCGGCAGACGGGGCCCGAGGGTTCCTAGTCTTCCTTGTTAAACTGGCCTAAGCTCCCCTTGAGTCCGCTAGACTCGCAGACTCCGCACATCCCTGGGCTGCATACAAACAGCAGGGTTATCCGGTCCTGCCGACATTACGAAACTTACCAATAGCCGCTTATTATAGCCATCTTCCCGAGATAGTCAAGACGACTCTGTATTTTTTAACTCCTTGTGGCACAAGGGGTTACGAATACACCCCAGCCGGCCTCCTCTTCTCGATGGGCTGTTTTCGTCGTTTTTCACCCCTATCTCCCCCCCTCTGGACCCCTTTCCCAGCTTGCCGGACCCGTAAAAACCTTGCAATCAATCGCACCCCCCTCTGGGCACAAAAGGTGCCTACCCCACAGGATCCCTCAGTTTGCCTGGTTTGCTGCGTTTCGCCCGGCCTACCGCCGCCGCACGATTCGCGTCACCCGTGACCGTGTAGATACACCATCAAAACGGCCAGATCGGCCGGCGTGATCCCGCTAACACGGCCGGCCTGGGCCAAGTCGGCCGGTCGAAACCGCGTGAGCTTCTCCCGGGCCTCCTGCCGCAGTTGGTCCACCGAGTGGAAGTCGAAATCGCCCGGGATCCGACGTCGCGCCAGCCGGCGCTGCCGCTCGACGTCGATCTGCTGGCGAGCCACGTACCCGGCGTACTTGTGATCGATCGTCACCTGCCCGGCGACCTCGGCCGAGAACTCGCCAAACTGAGGCGACCGGGCTACGATCTGCTGCCAGATGACCTCCGGACGGGAGAGCGTCTTGGCCAGCGTCAGCCCGTCAGATCGGGTTGTTTCCAGGAGCTGCGTTGCTCGGGCGATTTGGGTTATCTTCTCTTCGACTCGTTGCTGCCGCTCGGCGTCGACCAGACCCAGGCCGTGTGCCAGCGGCGTCAGCCGACGGTCGGCGTTGTCGTGACGCAGTAGCAGGCGATACTCGGCCCGGCTGGTGAACATGCGGTAGGGCTCGTCCACGCCGCGGGTGACCAGATCGTCGATCATCACACCGAGGTACGCCTGGTCGCGGCGGAGGATCAACGGTTGGCGGCCTCGGATCGCCGCGGCCGCATTTGTGCCGGCGATCAACCCCTGCCCGGCCGCCTCCTCGTAGCCGGTCGTGCCGTTGACTTGCCCGGCCAGATAGAGCCCGGCGACGGATTTCGTTTCCAGCGACGCCTGCAATTGGTCGGGTGGCACGTAGTCGTATTCGACGGCGTAGCCGTACCGCAGAATCTCCGCCCGCTGCAATCCCGCAATGTGCCGCAACATCTCATCTTGCACGTCGCGGGGTAAGCTGGTCGCCAGGCCGCCGAGATAGACCTCGTGCGTATGGAGTCCCTCCGGCTCAAGAAACAACCGGTGCCGCAGCTTGTCGGCGAAACGGACCACCTTCGTCTCGATCGAAGGGCAATATCGCGGGCCGGTCGATTGGATCTGACCCGTGTACATCGGCGCCCGGTGCAAGTTCGCACGGATTAGCTCGTGTACGGCGGGCGTTGTATAGGTGATCCAGCAAGGGATTTGCTCGTGGTCGATCTTCTCGGTGAGAAAAGAGAAGGGCTGCGGGTCGTCGTCGCCGGGATGCAACTCGGTCTGCTCGTAGTCGATCGTACGGCCGTTGATTCGAGCGGGCGTTCCGGTCTTGAATCGTGCCAGCCGAAATCCTAATCGTTCGAGCGAGCGACTCACACCGGTGGTCGTTGCCTCGCCCATCCGTCCGCCCGGCGACGTCGCCTCACCGACGTGCAACGTACCCTGCATGAACGTGCCGATGCAGAGCACGACCGCCGGGGCACGATAGACGGCGTCGCCGGATACCCGCACGCCGACGACGCGGGGCGAATGTTCCGGCCCTTCGCAGATCAGATCCTCAACCGTCTCCTGCCGTAGCGTCAGGCCCGGTTGCTCCTCGACGATGCGTTTGACTTCCTGTTGATACGCCCGTTTGTCGGCCTGGGCGCGGGGGCCCTGCATCGCAGGTCCCTTGCGGCGGTTGAGCATGCGAAACTGGATACCGGTCGCGTCGATCGCCTGGCCCATCGCTCCGCCCAAGGCGTCGATCTCGCGAACAATCTGCCCCTTGGCCACGCCGCCGATGGCCGGGTTGCAGCTCATTTGGGCAACCGTATCCAGATTGCCGGAGAGCAGAGCCGTGGCCGCGCCGATCCGCGCAGCCGCCAGCGCGGCTTCGGTTCCCGCGTGTCCGGCACCCACCACAATCACGTCAAAGTCGTACGACACAGTCATACGCTTCATCATAGAGTGCGGATGAATCGCCGGGAAGTGGACCGCCGGCCGACTGCGGCCTACTCCCAACGCAACGCGGCCAATCCGTCCGAATCGACGACGTAGAGCCGTTCTCCGACGGGTGTGGCGATGGCGGTGCTGAAGTAACCTTCCCCCGTCTCTTTCCCGTCCGCATCGACGCGCTGCTTGGTGATCTTCGATAGCAGCTCTCCTGTCGGCGAATAGACTCGCAGTTCCGTGACGACGCCGTGTCCGGTCAAACCGCCCGACAGCCGCTGACAGAGAAAGACTGTGTCCTGCCCCCAGGCGGCCGGTGCTGCGTACGACACGGTGCCCGTGCAGTCCGACCAGAGCACGTTCCCGGCGGGAAAGGCCTGCGCGGCCAGCGTGAAACCCTCCAACTGCATCGACGTGTAGTAGACACGATCCGCGTGCTCGCAGAACTTGGGCATCAACCGTTGTGCGTTGGGCCGCGGCAAGGCGTGCAGCGTGGCGCCGGTCGCGGGATCGAGGAATTCGAGGCCTTCCGTTTTCGGGATGCAGGCCAGACCCTTCAGGTTCTTCGGCCGTGGTGTGCCGAGTTCCGGCACCGACGGAAAGCGCCCCCAGCCGCGCCGCCAAAGCGACTTGCCCGTCAGCGGATCCAGCCCGGCGACGAACGGCTCCTTGCCGGCGGTCGAGCCGATCACCACGGCCGTGGCGTCGAGGCGGATGCCGGTGAGTTCGGAGACCGGTTCGCTGTGCTTCCATGCCGGCGTGCCGTCCATTTGGTAAGAGCGGACCTCCATCCAGGTCTCCTCGTCGATCACCGTAAGCCGTCGTTGTGGATAGAAGACGATGATGAGCGATTCGGAGCGGGGGTTGAAGGCCACTTTGCTCGGACGTCCTGGCAAGGAAACGCGGCGAATCTCCTTGCCGTCGCTCGCATCGACCCAAATCAGCCCGCGCTGGGAGTGCAACCCACCCCCGTCATACGCCAGCACGAGTTGATTGCCGGCAGCCACAAGGTGATATGCGAGCGGCAGATCGGTTCTCCAGAGCAGTTTGCCGTCAAGCGTCCACGCGGCCAGGGCGCTCTTGATGACCGGCTGCGCGGTTGGCCGCGCCTGGCGCCGGAAAGGGCTCGGCTTCGGGAAACTGGTTTCCCCGGTGCGGTACTGCACCGAAGCGATCACTCTGTCCGGAAAGGCCAGGAACCGGCCCGCTTGGACCTGCTCCGGGACGCCGAATCGGGCGGCTTCGACCAGGTTTCGCCGACGCGTCTCGGCAGTGGAAGCAACCTCCGCCGGTTCTGCGCGGTCCTGATCGGCAAGCTCCCCCAGCAACTGTCGCCGCCAGATCAGCCACTCTTTGCCGCCGTCGTCGAAGCCGTGCCCGTAGATCTTCCGGAGCGTGGCAACGGCCGAATCGCGGACGGTGGCGTTCTCGTCGGCCAACGCGTCGGTCAACGCAGCAACCGCCGGCTGGCCCACCTTGGCCAACTCGACGACGGCCAGATCACGCATGGAAGCGTACGGACCTTCCGATTGAAACAGCCGGGTGATCGCCGCATAGCCACGGTGCCCGGCGTCAAGCTGGATCAGCGAGCGGACGGCCGCCACTCGGGACGTCGAATGGGGATGGTCGAGCAGTTGGATCAGCGGCTCGATCGCACGTGGATCGCCCAGATCGCCCAACGCGTAGGCGAGCATCCACGGCCGGTGATCCATTCTGCCCGTCATCGCTGCGATCAGTGGCTCGACGGCCCGTTTGTCTTTGGTCTTACCCAACGCCCTGGCCACCTCGTCGATGGGAAACCTGGGATTATTCAGCATCGCCAACAGCGGCTCGACCGCCCGCGGATCCCGAGAGACCTCCAACGAAAGTATCAGACCGTCCATGGCATGGCGCTGGACCAACCGGTCGGCGTCCCCGGCGGCGGCCAGCAGCGGCTTGAGTGAATCGGGCCCGCCGAGTCTTCCCAGCGCCAACGCCGCCGCGGCTCGCGTTTTTGCGTCGTCGGACGCGAGCAGTTCGATCTGTGCTCGAACTTCCTGCGGCACAGGATACGAACGGGCAGCGTCGCCGCCGGTCGGATGATATGGAGAGGGAGCGTTCAGCCGATACAACGCCTTGGCCGCCGCGTTGCGGACTTGTTGCCGGGGATTCTTCAGCGCGGCGGTCAGCGGTGCCACGGCCCGTTCGTCGCCGATTGCCCCCAGTGAACTTGCCGCTTTCTGAGCCAGGACGGTGTTCTTGCTGTTGAGGACGGCGATCAACGGTTCGACGGCATCCGGGCCGTATTGGCTCAGAGCGGAGGCGGCCGCACGCGACTCGGCCGCATCGTGGTTCTGCATAGCGGCGATCAGCGCTGGAAGCGTCTTTTCGTTGCGCACGGCTCCCATCGCGCCTGCCGCGCTCTCCCGAACGTCGGGGTCTTTGTCTTTCAACGCGGCAATCAGGACATCCGCCGCCCGCGGGTCCCGAAGCCGGCCCAACCCCTCAGCAGCCGCCTCGCGCACGTCGGCTTGGTCGTCTTTCAACGCCGCCACGAGCGGCTCGAACACGGGCTCTTCCCGGAAATTGCCCAGCGCTCGCGCGGCACACTCCCGCGTCCAGACCCCACGACGCGGCGAAGCGAGGATTTCGACCAATAGCGGAACCGCCTTGGGACTGCCGATATCGCCCAGTTCGGACGCCGCAATGGCTTGCACGAAAGGGCTCTCATCCGAGCGGAGGACCTTCATTAGCGGTTCCACGGCGTCCGTGAGCCCCGGTCGTCCCAACGCGATCGCGACGCCCTGTCGTACCTCCGTATCCTTATCGTCCAGCGCAACGAGCAGCGCCGTGACGGCACGCCGATCTTCGATTCTCGTCAACACGTCGGCGACGTGCCTGCGAACTCGCACGTCCGGATCGGCCAAAGCCGTCAGAAGTTCCGGCAATATGGTGGACAAGTTCTTCGCACTCGCGTCGGCCAAACGCTCGGCCTCTTGTGCCCGCACGTCGGCTGAGGAGGCCCCGAGTTTTGCAACGTCAGGTACAATTCGCGGTGGCGGCGGTGCATCGTCTGCAAGTGCAGTCAACGTCTGCGACGTCTGGAGCAAGCACAGGCAGGCGATGGTAAGGGCCCAGCGGCCAAGTCTCGTGCGATACATCGTGGCTTCCCTCTTGAAAGAACACTGTCCGTTGAAGCGGTCGGTTGTGCAGATCCTTCCCTTTTAGGAAGTGGCAGTACGAGTTCAACAGTCGGTGCCTCGATTCGTCCCTTCCAGGCCTCCACACGCTCCCGCCGTCCCGGGCTAGCTGCAGCTTCCCCGTCACTATCGTTCTGGTAGGTAACGCTGACACGGTAATTCCCAGGAAGCAATTTCAGTCGCCACGCCAAGTCTATGAATGAATAGTCTGGATGAAGATACACTGTCTCGCCCGGAGATATCTTCCTGCAGAAAACTGTCTTGCTATGAAGGCGCTGAGCAGCGGGATACTTGAAAGCCATCTTGTCGGGGGATTCTGCAACTGCTGCGACCACCCCCGGTTGGCTTGCGACAGGATAGTGGATGTCTGCGTCAGAGGAATTTTTCACGGCAAATATGATAACGGGGTTATGGTGGCCGTAGCGGGGCTGAACCACGCCAGCCCATGCCTTGAGACCATTAGTCTGGGCCGACCACTCTCGCTCTTCAAGCGATTTCAGAATCCTCTGCACGTCGTCCCTGCGGTTTTCGGCGAGCAGGCCGCACGTACGTGAGACTGTGCCACCGGGTTTGATGAGCCAAATCCCGGAGTCGCCCTTCTTGCGGACACGCACAGGACTTGACCCTCCGTAGTTGGGGTCCACCCACGATGCGACAAGGAACGTCAGCGTCTTCGCAGCTTGGCCTTTCAACGTCTCTCGCACGGTAACAGTCGCGCTCCCCCAACGGACCCCGCTGCCACGCTGCACATCGCTCTCTTGCATCTGCGTCACTTCTCCCATGACAACGTGGGTGGCTAAGTCCAAGTGGACCTCCAGAGGCATAGGCAGCGGTCCGGCGAAGACTCGTCCGCCGCCGGCAAAGACAAGCGATACGAATAGACACACGGCAAATACCTTCTGGTGATGGTTAATGCCGTTTCTCATCTGTCTTCCCTTGCGCAACGAGCAGCGTTTTGCACCTATTCTGACGCGTGTCCTGAACTGAAGCATAACCGACTACGATTACCGGTCCGGCTTGCGAACCACCCGGCTGATGACCGTAGCCTGGTCACCCTGGTCGTACTCGGCCACGTAGAGTGTACCGCGGGGGCCGAAGACGATAGATCCCAGAAGACCGTTGGGCCTGGCGAACTCCTTAACCGTGCTGTCAGGGGCCAGCCGATAGAGCCGGGCCTCCTGATCGTAGTCGGTTGTGCCCGTGACGAAGAGTTCGCCGTAGAAGTCTCCGGTGGGGTCGAACCGCATACGTTGCGCAGCGACGATATCCTTGGCGAATCTCCTGGCATTGCCGCCGGCATCCAAAGTGAACACTCCGCCGCGGTGTCGATTCTCACCGGCATACGCTACCGACACGTACATCAGCCCCTCGTAGAGTTCGCCACCGTCGAAGGCAACATCGCCGGGGCCGCCGCCGTCGTACCAGCCCGGAAAGAGGCTGAAGTCCGATATCTGCCCGTTCAGCGACAACTTGCAGATCCGATCCTGGGAAGTGGTCGCCACGAACAGTTGGCCGCCGTACTTGCCCAAGTGGTCCAGCCTCAGCCCGCCGGCCCCGTGTCGCGGGCCACGCCACGATGCGACGCTCGTCGCCTGCCCGTTGGAATCTACTCGGTAGAGGGCCCCGCCACTCGTACTGCACTCGATCACGTACAAGTAGTCTCCCAGCAGTGTGCCGCCGCCCCACTCCACGCCCGCCGCCTGGAAGCCGGTGAGAAACTCACGGGCCTCTCCGTTGGGGCGAATCCGCCACATGGCCGAGCTATACGTGTGCGTCACGTAGAGGTTGCCGCTGCCGTCGAACGCCATGTGCTTGGCGATCTTCAATCCCGGCTGCGAATAGGTGGCGTACGGCTCGACAACGTAGTTCGCATCCGAAACGTCCAGGGCTGAGCCGGAGTTGCACAGCGCACAAATCCCCAGCCCGGCCGCCAACACCAGTGTTTGTCTCATGGCTTTCTCCTTGCCTGGAAGTTCGCCCGAGCTTCGTGGCACAGGCGGCCCGCCTGTGGATTGTCGGTGGTGCATTCTCTCACAGGCGAGCCGCCTGTGGCCACGACGACCGACCTTGCTCAATACCGACGGAACTTCCGCAGGATCGTCAAATACAGGTCGTACTTCTTCTCGACGGTCGTCGGCGGGAGCTTCATCTCGAATTCGACGTTGCCCGTGTCGACTCGCTTCTCGGTGAAGATCTCGGCGTGCGGGATCTCCTTCTCCACCTGGGCCTCACGCTCGCCTTCGAGTTCCTTCAACACGACCTTCTCGATGATCCACTCGCCGTCGACGTGCTCCAGGATCGTCAAAGG
>JABMRB010000947.1 GCA_013202865.1 Candidatus Nealsoniibacteriota bacterium
AAGCGAATTGGGGACGGATCAGGAACTGGCCGCCCAATGCCGGGCGATGAAGGAACTGCTGGCCGACTACCCGGTTGCCTCCGACGCCGACGGCCAGAGCGTGGTGGTGGATTGGCAGGGCTGCAAGTACAAACAGATCGGCGTCCACAACGTCACCGTGCCCCCGTCGCCCGTATTTCCCGCCGAACAGGTGACCTGGTTCTCTCCGGAGCCGGTCAAGGAACTGTTCCGCCGCACGATCAAAGACACCCGGTTCAACGGCAACAACGCCCATATCATCTTCAACATCGCCAAGGCGCGCCTCTCGATGCCCGAGGCGGTTACGGATGCCCGTGCATGGTTCAAATCCCGGGAATTACCCAACGGCCTGTTTGTCTGGCAAGGGCACGCTCACGGCACGTTCATGCCCGAAAGCATCGGCATCGCCGGGCTGATCACCGAGTTCTTGATGCAAAGCGTCGGCGACACGATCCGTGTCTTCGCTTGCTGGCCTGAAGATCAAGATGCCGCGTTCGCGGATCTCCGCGCCCAGGGCGGTTTCCTCGTCTCGGCGAAGTATACAGACGGTCGAGTCCAATCCGTGACGGTCAAGAGCACGGTCGAAGGGCGATTGCGGTTGCTCAGCCCGTGGAAGACGATCTACGTCAATGGAAAGCAAGCCACGATAGGGGCCGACTCCGTGGTCCGGTTGGAGACCAAGGCAGCCGAGGTCCTCCGCTTTACGCCCAGACGACCGTAAGCAACGTCGTTGAATTCGCAATGGATTTCCGATAAGTGCCACCAGCGGAAGCAGGGAAGAACATGACGTCACGTTATCCGTTCGGAAATGACCCGGCGAAAATCGAGCGATACAAAGCGTTCTGGAGCAGGGAAGCAGTGGATCGTCCACTGGTCGGCTTCTCTTTTGTGGGGTGGTATCCCTTGGAGTACTTTTCCGCTTGCAAGGCATGGAAGGTCAACGACCACATTACTCCGGAAATGCTCGAGCCGCAGCAATGGCTGGATGACTACGAACGGCTGCTTCGAGAGGGTGAAGAGGTCCAGGACGATATGCTCCGAGGGGCATGTCCCATCCAAGTGGCGTTTCCATGTTTCCTCCCGGCCATCTTGGGATGCAAGATCCGGGTGCTGCCCGACAACGTGCTCGCAGAGGAACTGAAACTGCCGTGGCAAGAGGCTTTGGAGAAACGACTGGATCACCGGAATCCATGGTTTGAGAAATGCATGGAATTCGTGGCGGCACTGATCGACCGAGCGGAAGGACGCTATCCGATCAGTCACGGCGCCGAGCTGGGCCCCACCGATCTGCATGCCATCCTCCGCGGTCACAACGAGAGCATCTTCGACTTGATGGATGAACCGGAGAAATCGGCCCAACTACTGATGCATCTCGGGCGTGTCTTCGCGGAATTCTTTCAGGAAACCTGGAAGCGTCTTCCTCTGTATCACGGCGGGTATTTCGATGCTCAGTATCAGCTCTGGGCTCCCGGCCCCATTATTCGAATGCAGGAAGACGCGACCGCCGTTTTCTCTCCCGAGCTATATCGAGAACTGGTGCAGCCGGTAGACCGGATGATCGCCGGGCAGTTCGCCTGCAATTTCATCCATCTCCACTCCACCTCCATGGGCCTGCTGGACGCCTTCCTCGATATCGACGAACTGCGGTGCTTTGAAATCAACATCGAACCGTTCAACATCCCCGTGCAAGGCATGATTCCCTACTTCCAAATGGTGCAAGATGCGAACCGCCCGTTGTTGATTCGGGGTTCCTTGACCGAAGAAGAAGCACGGCTCGTGATCGACTCATTAGATCCCCGTGGGCTCTATCTCCATATCATGCTGCAGAGCCAAGAACAGGTAGACGTCTTGCGACCGATCCTGGGGATGTAGAAGCCGAACTAACGAGGAGAAGACCATGAAATGGCAATCCCTGTTTCTGCTTGCATTCCTGCCGCCGACCTTCCTGGCCGCAGCGGAACCTGGAAAGCAAGCATCGCCAAGACAAGCAACCTCGCTGCCGGCAACACTGGCCCGGCCCTCGGCCGCGCAGTATGCCTACCACGAGCAGGAACGGATTATGTTTGTCTGCCTCGATCCGTGTACCTGGCAGGGGCGGGAGTACGACAATCATACGACCGACCTGAAGGCCATGAAGCTGCCCAAGCTCGACGTGAACCAATGGTGCGAGGCCGCCAAATCGTGGGGTGCCAAGGAGATCCTGTTCGTCGCCAAACACACGGGCGGGTTTTGCTGGTGGCAGACGGAGACCTCCGATTACAGCGTGAAGAATATCGCCTGGAAAGACGGCAAGGGGGATCTCGTCGACGAGGTCGCCGCCGCCTGCAAACGACACGGATTGAAACTCGGCATGTACATCTATCCGGGCGACGATCAATGGGGCGCCCGGATCGGCTCGGGAGGCAGAACGAGCGATCCGGCCAAACAGGAAGCCTACAACCGTGTGCTGCGGACGCAATGGACCGAGGTCCTCAGCCGGCACGCTGATAACATCATCGAGCTCTGGTTCGACGGCAGTTGTTACGTCCCGTTGGGCGATGTCTTCAAGAAGTACGTCGGTGACCGAGTTGTCTACCTCCAAGGCCCCCATGCCAATCTTCGCTGGGTCGGCACCGAAGCCGGCTACGCACCCTATCCGGCGTGGAATACGCTCAAGAGAAAGGATCTCGACACGGGCGTTGCTACTGCCGTGCATAGCGACCCCGACGGCGATGCATGGGCCGGTCTCGAATGTGACACCACGCTTTACAATCACAACTGGTTCTGGAGCCCGGCGAACGAAAAGCGGCGCAAGTCACTCGAGCATCTGGTCAAGCTCTACTACCAGTCGGCCGGACGCGGGGCAACGCTGCTGTTGAACAGCACGCCCAACACCGACGGATTGATCCCCGCGGACGACATGAAGCGATACAAACAGTTCGGCGAGGAGTTGGAACGACGCTTCAGCAATCCCTTGGGGGAGACCGCCGGACCCGGGCTCGTGCATACGATCGCATTCGATAAGCCGACCAAGATCAACCAACTGACGATCATGGAAGACTACGCCCAAGGGCATCGCATTCGCGAGTTCGTTGTCGACGCGCGCACCGCCGACGGCCAGTGGGTCGAGATCAACCGCGGCACGGCCGTCGGACGCAAGCGGATCGTGATGTTCGAGCCGGTCGAGATCACCAAACTCGCGCTGCGAATCACACGCAACGTAAATGAGCCGATCGTCCGCGACTTCAAGGCCTATTTCGTGGAAGGTAACAATCGTTATCTCTACGAGGAAAGAGCCGCCGCGCTCTCGCAAGGCGCCAAAGCCACGGCGAGCGACGAGCATAGTGCTCCTTACGTGGCCGGCAAGATCTGCGACGGCAATGCCGGTACGTGGTGGGGTGTCAGCACGCGAGTCACCGCGCCCTACGAATGCTGGGTCGAACTGGACCTCGGCCGGGAGTGTACCGTCGATGAAACGGCCGTCAATGAACCGTGGAACCGAACCGAAGAGTTCCGACTCGAGTATCGCAACAATCAAGTGGAGGACTGGAAGACGGCCTTCAAAGACACGAAGATGGGCCCGCGCTACAAGAGGACGTTCGAGCCGGTAACCGGCAGATACTGGCGACTGCACACGCTCAAAGCCAACCACTATCCGTCGATCGCCGAGTGGCAACTGTTCGGCCCGCGCGGCCGCGGCGCCTGGCAGAAGTGCGGCACCGCCGGTCCCGACGCGTTCACCGCCGGGGAAGCCAGGATCGAGGTGGATATCTCGAAGTTCATCGAGCAGCCCGGGCAGTTTGTGCTGCGGTTTGACGACCTCGGCAAGTCCCCGACCACGGTCGCGCACATGGAAGTCTTCTACGACGGCCACAAGGTCCACGAGGAGGTGCTCTCGACGATTAAGCCCGGCGAGATCTACCTGCTCAACCGCCATGCACAGATCGTCGAAGACTCGAAGATCGTGTTGAAAGTCACGCTCAAGACGCAACGGAGCAACGACGCAGCAGTACAGATATCGATCAAACGGGCGTTATAGCAGCCTGTCGGTAGCCGTCCCGCTCCGCGAGACGGCGGGTGAACTTCAAAAATCCTGCGTATCTGCTATAATGCAACGGGCCGCGATTGATCGGCCCCCGCGGCAAGGGCCAACGTGGGGGTTTGCGAGGTAGATCGAGTGACGGAACCTCAGGAAAGTCCCATCCGATTCCGATGTGGGCGATGCTTCGACCTGCTCCAGACTCCGGCGTCGAATGCCGGCACGAAATGCCAGTGTCCCCGTTGCTACCGGGTGCTGGTGGTGCCCCAAGAAAGCACGGCGGACCGGTCGCTGGAGGAATACGTGGTTCAGGACCGGACCGATTGGACGCCCGAGCCCGACGTGCAGTACGTGGCGGTCGTCTGCCTCGTGTGTCACGCGCGGCTGCACGCTACGGTAGACCAGATCGGCCAGGAGATCGTCTGTCCCGACTGCGACACGCCCGTCGTGGTGCCATCGCCCGAGCCGGAAGAAGACCACGCCAAGAAGCCGACCTCGCCGCCGCCTCAAGCGTATCTATTGCAGGACGAAGTGGACGGCGACTCGGCCGGGCTGCGGCCGTCGCAGCAGACGTTCGTCCGCGTGGACTGTTCGCTCTGCGGCACGATGATGCAGGCGGCAGAGGATCAGGTCGGCCGGCGCATTGCTTGCCCCGACTGCGGCACGGAGAACACGGTCCATCCACCGGCGGCGCGACCGCGCGCCAGGCGGCCGGGCGACATTGCCACCGCCGGCGGGGCCGGTTACGTGTTGGCCGAGGAGGTACACCTACCGCCGGGGCAGTCGGCGGCCGAGCAGAGCTACGTGGCCGTGCGATGTCCCGTCTGCGGCACGCGGCTTCACGCCACGACGGATCAAGTGGGGCTGGAGATCGTTTGCCCCGATTGCGATCGCCCGGTCGTGGTCCCGACGCCACCACCTAAGCCAAAACCTAAGCCCAACTTGCGGGTGGCGGCGGGCAAGGACTACGTCGTAGGCCAAGCGACGACGATACCCGAATTCAAGCCGCTCTTCGTTCCGCCCCGTTGGCACTCGCAGTTGGACGGCTCCGATGAAGTTCGGCCGCTGCCCGAGCCGCCTCGCTGGCCGATGGTCATGGGCGTGTTCGGGTTTCCGTTTTCTCGCAGCGCGCGGAACACGTGGATAGCGTTGTCGGCGGGTGCGATGTTGCTGCTGGGTGTCTTGATTGGCGGCAGATCGATAGACACCGGGGCCATCCGGGCGTACGGCATCGCGATGTCGATGGGCGTCGGCGGTCTGATCGGCTTTATCTTGGCCGTGGCAGGCTCGGTTCGGCTGCTAACCGTTCTCGGCGACACGGCCTGCGGTTACGACGACGTCGAGAATTGGCCCGAGCCGCCTTACATCGATTGGATGTTGGAATCGCTCTTCGTAATCAATGCGGCCGTGCTCGCCGCGATGCCGTGGTTCGTTGTCACTCGGCTGTTCGACTGCGGTGCTGCGGCACCCATGCTGCTGGTCGGCGGCTCGCTGCTGATGTTCCCTATCGTCCTGCTGGCAATGCTGGAGGCCAATTCACCGGTCTGGCCCTTCTCGTCGTTGCTGGCTCAAAGCCTGATTCGAGTGCGCTGGGTATGGGGATTGTTCTACGCCGAATCGGCCGTGCTGACTGTGGCGGTCGGTGGTCTCGCTGTGGCAGCGGTCGTGTGGGTCCCCTACGCGGGGCCCTTCCTGGCGGCCGTGCTGCTGACGACCGCATTGATGATCTACTTCCGGCTGCTCGGCCGGCTGGCGTGGTGTATTTCCGTGAAATTGAGTGAATCTGACGGGGCGCCGGAACATGTCCCTCGCCCCGCACCTTGACACGCCAACGCCACACGGTATAACGAAAAGATGATCCAATCGGCCCACACTCCCGCGCCGCGGCAAGACGACCCACCCTATCAGAAGGGTGAGCCGGTGGCGCTGTTCATTCCCTGCTACATCGACCAGTTCTATCCGGAGGTTGCTGAGGCCACTGCCCGGCTGCTTGAGCGTCATGGCGTGCCCGTGGTCTATCCCCGCGAGCAGACCTGCTGCGGACAGCCGGCGTTCAACTCGGGCTATTGGGACGAGGCGCGCCGGGTGGTTCGCCACTTCTGCGACGTGTTCGCCGAGCACCGCTGGATCGTCTCGCCGTCGGGTTCCTGTACGGCCATGTGCCGGGTCTTCTTCGGACACGTCGACCCGGACGAGCGGATCGTGGCCGTCGGGCGACGGGTGTTCGAGTTGACCGAGTTTCTCGTCGAGATTCTCGGCGTGACCGACACCGGGGCGACGTTTCCGCATAAGGTCGCGTTGCACAACGGCTGCCACACCCGCCGCGAGCTGGGCGTGGTCGAGCCGCCGCTGACCTTGTTGCGCAGCGTCCAAGGCCTCGACTACCGCGAACTGCCCGACGTGGAGGACTGCTGCGGGTTCGGCGGCACGTTCAGCGTGAAGATGGCCGGGCTGTCGCTGTCGATGGGCCAAACCAAAGTGGAGAATATCGTCCGCAGCGGCGCCGACGTAGTCGCCTCGCCCGACGCAAGTTGCCTGATGCACATCGGCGGCATGTTGCAACGAAATTCCGACACAAAACACATCCAAGTAAAACATATCGCCGAGATCCTCGACGCGGGCGTAGAATAGCCACAGGCCGCTTGCGGCTTAGCAACCCGAAGCACGAACAGACGCATCTTCCTCGCATCACATGGCTAAGCCGCAAGCGGCCAAATCCCAAATCTGAAATCTGAAATGCCCGAAGACCTCCATCTCGAAGGTGCCCCGTTCCTCAAGGAACAAAACGCGGGGCTGTATGAACCGGCCGGCTCGAAGTCCACCGGGGCAGCGGCCGAGCGGTCGACTAAGCACAACCGCAGCATCACCGACGCGATCCCTTATTGGCAAGACTGGCGTGGGCAGGCCCAAGCCGTCAAAGCTTACGCGGTTGCCAATCTCGACAAGCTGCTGGTCGAGTTCGAGCAAAAGATCTCGGCCAGGGGTGCGACCGTGCTTTGGGCTGAGACGGCCGAAGAGGCCAACCAGCACGTGCTCGATATCGCCCGGGAGCACAACGTCAAAACGGTCGTCAAAGGCAAGTCGATGGTCAGCGAGGAGATGGAGCTGAACCACACGTTCGCCGCGGCGGGCATCCAGGCGTTGGAGACCGACCTGGGCGAGTACATCGTGCAACTCGCCGG
>JABMRB010000948.1 GCA_013202865.1 Candidatus Nealsoniibacteriota bacterium
CGACAAAATCGAGCGTGCCATGTCGCGGTGTGTGTTTGCGCCCACCACGAAACCGCCGGCTACGACGAATCGACGTAAACCCTTACGCCACAAGCGGCAGTGCCATTCGTGACTGTCCCCTATTTAGGGAATCGATATGTTGGCATGGCCAAACGGCAGATTTTCGACGATGAATGTCCAATGAATCAACCGGCTGGGGCACCGCTGCGCTTTGCCGCCAGCCACCCCTCCTCCCCCCCCGGTAGTGTTACCGTTTCGCTGGATTTCTACCGTGAGGGCGGGAAACGGCGAACTTGACTCTCGCCGACGTGTCCGTTAGAGTTAGGGATACTCTGGCCCACGTGGAGGAACACGGGGCGTCGGAACACGAATTGAGGAAACGTCCATGGCTTGGCTGCCGAACTTATTACCGTTGTTATTACTGGCCCTTGCCGGATTCCGGCCGTAGGGTTTGCACACAGCCGTCACTGGACAAGCTAACCGCAACCCCAAGGCCAAATTGCCTCGGGGTTTTTTTGTGTCGAAAATGGTTTGCCATGCGTAACGACTCCGCCGACGATCGCCGTCTGGGCCCCACGAGGGCATGGTTGGTGTTGTCCGCGCCGGCCTAGGGTCGGCGACCGTACAGCGAGCAACTTTCTTCACACCAATTAGCGGAATATACCGGATATGAAAGACACAACAGATACCACGTCTCGACGAATCGTTATCTTCGACACCACGCTCCGCGACGGGGAGCAGTCACCCGGGGCCAGCATGAACCTGGCCGAGAAGATCGAGGTAGCCCATGCCCTGGTCGAGTTGGGCGTGGATGTGATCGAGGCCGGGTTCCCGATCGCTTCACCCGGCGACTTCGAGTCGGTTAGCGAGATCGCCAAAACGGTTCGCGGATCGGTGATTTGCGGTCTGGCCCGGTGTCGCGACGCCGATATCGATCGCGCGTGGGAGGCCGTTCAACACGCCGAGCAATCGCGGATCCACGTCTTCCTCGCCACCAGTGCCATCCATCGCGAGTACAAGCTGAAGATGGGCAAGGAGGAGATCATCCGCCGGGCCGTGGCAGGAGTGCGACGGGCGGCCGGTTATTGCCCCGACATCGAGTTCTCGCCCGAGGACGCCGTCCGCACCGAGACCGACTTCCTCTGCGAAGTGGTCGAGGCTGCCATCGACGCCGGCGCCACGACCGTCAATATCCCCGATACGGTCGGCTACGCCACCCCGGCCCACATGAACAAGGTTATCAGCACGCTACGCGAACGGGTACCCAACATCGATCGGGCCGTGATCAGCATCCACTGCCACAACGACCTGGGCATGGCCGTGGCTAACAGCCTGACCGCAGTAGAAGCGGGCGCCGGGCAGGTCGAGTGTACGATCAACGGGCTGGGCGAACGGGCGGGTAACTGCTCGCTCGAAGAGATCGTGATGGCCCTGCGCACCCGGAAGGACTATTACCATGCCCACACGCAAGTGGTCACCCGGCGTCTGGTCCCCACCAGCCGGCTGGTAGCCAACATCACGGGCATGCAGGTGCAGCGAAACAAAGCGATCGTCGGCCGCAACGCCTTTGCCCACGAGGCGGGCATCCACCAGGACGGCATGCTCAAAGAGCGAACCACCTACGAGATCATGCTGCCCGAAGACGTCGGTTTCACGAAGACGGACCTCGTGTTGGGCAAGCACAGCGGCCGGGCAGCGCTGGTCGATAGGGCCAAGGCGCTCGGCTATACGCTGACGCCCGAGCAGCTCGACACGGTATTTGGGCAGTTCAAGGTGCTGGCCGACAAGAAGAAGGAGATCTACGACGGCGACATTGCCGCTCTGATCGAGCAGGAAATCCACACCACGGCCGACCAATGGACGCTCGACTCGTACCGAGTGGTCAGCGGCACGGGCACGGTGCCGGAGGTCCACCTGGAGCTCCGCTGCGGCGACGAGTCGTTCGGCACGGAGATGACTTGCGGCGACGGCCCGATCGACGCGATCTTCCTGGCGATCGAGCAACTCACTGGCATCTCGGTCGACTGCAAGGACTTCACCGTCCACAGCGTTACCGTCGGCAAGGACGCCCAGGGCGAGGTATCGGTGCAGGTCGAGCATGAAGGACAGTCATATCGCGGGCGCGGCGTTTCGACCGACAGTGTGGAGGCCAGTGCCCGGGCCTTCCTCAACGCAATCAACCGGATCGTCGCCGTAACCAACGGCGGCGGCCGATAGTTGGCAGGCCGAGTGGCGGAATTGGCAGACGCTAAGGACTTAAAATCCTTTGGGCTTACGCTCGTCCGGGTTCGAGTCCCGGCTCGGCTACTTGAAGAAGACACTGGAAATAAAGGGATTTACGGGAGTTTCCGAAAAACATGTTGACCACATGCGTCCGATGAGTAGAACAAGGTGACACCCGCTGAGGGTGTCGGGGACAAAAACGGCCCCCCGATGGTGACTCACCGGAGGGCCCGGCACCGACCTGAATAGGAGGCCGACGCCATGGCCAATTCTACTCGACGCCTGCCAGCCAAGAAGCCCGAAAAACCTTATCCCGATTTTCCTCTCTTTCCTCACGCCACGCGACGCTGGGCCAAGAAAATCCGGGGCAAGCTCCACTACTTCGGTCCCTGGGATGAATCAACTGTGGCTTTGGCAACAGTGACGTGGCCAACTTGCCATCGAAGGCTTTGGACCTGCGGAATGGATGGGTTACCTTTCCCCGCCCCAAGACGACATACTTGCCAGCCAGCACGATGGTCGTGCGTGCATTTGTCATTCCCCATTCAATCGCGAGTTGAGGATCGACGCTCTCGAACAGGATCTTGTCGCCCTCGAAAGCCTGGACCAGGGTCTGGTCGCCCTGCGGCGAGATCACCACCGTTTCGCCCTTCCACGACTTCTCCTCGGCAAACAAGCTCGATACGTGTACCAGTCCGACGATCATCACTGTGAGTAACAGAGAGACCGATTTGGCGCTCGATATTTTCATGTTCACAATCCTTTCTTGGCCGGCGTGGTCACGCCCATGGCGTTCAATCCCGACTATTCCTGGTTGACAAAGCTTTCTAGCAGGGCCACGGCGTTCTCGACGGGCACGCCCGGCAGGATCGGTTTCGCCGGCGCCATGATATATCCGCCACCGTCGGCCATGACGTCGAGGCATCGCTTCCGGCTGAATCGGTTGGAGTATGTTTACGCCGATATCCACAAGGTCGGGTATGATCTCGCTGACGTGCCCGCACGAATGTATGTAAGCGTACTTTCCACCCAGGCGGACGCGTTCGAAGATGCGAGCGATTCTCGGCCGTATGAAACGTCGCCAGATCTCCGGGTTGATCATCAGGCTCTTCTCCGTCCCGTAATCCTCGCTCATGCCGACGGCGTCGATCCGGTCACCGTAGTCCGCGAGCAACCGGTCGACAACTCCCAGGCACACCTCCATCAGCCCGTCGAGCATTTCCTCGCAAAAGGCCGGCTCGAGGTGAAGGTCCATGAAGAAATTATCCATCCCTCGCATCCACCAGGCGCGCTCGAAGAACATCATGCCGAGTTGCACAATGCGAAAGCGGTTCGTTTGAGCGTGGAGCCACTCGTCGAGATGCTCGAAATGCTCGTCGGTCGTCAGATCCGGGAACGTGTATCCGTCGAGCGAGGGACCAGGCAGCGCGGGCCGTTCCACGCTCCAAATGGAACCGTCGCGATAAATCACACCATACTCATCTCGGAACACGTTCTCCTGCTCTTCGATCCGACGGGCTTTGATTTCCGTCATGGCCGTGTAGCTACCGGCAAACGTTCTCACCGTCCCTGGTGCGCCGACGAACTGTTCTTCTCCGAAATGTGCAGCCAGGGGAGAGACCATCTCGTCGTCGATCCAGGCGTAGTATGGACACACCGCAGGCTGGCTGAAATTCAGCGTCTGGAGCACGACGTTTCGACGTTGCTGTATGTCAGTCAATTCGGTCCATCCTTATTCTTCTTTTTGTGGTTGCTGCGTGTAAAGGGTTAATCCATCCAAATCGCGTGTTGGCCCTGGCACTACAAGGCTGGCCACGTATCCCACCAGGAAAGTGGCAATAACGCCGATCGCGGCGTACAGAAAAGCGTGTACCCTTGTGAAAAACGAGGCGTAAATCAGGATGGCG
>JABMRB010000949.1 GCA_013202865.1 Candidatus Nealsoniibacteriota bacterium
AACACATTTAGCCCCGGGTGAACACACCCGGGGGCCGTCTGGCGAGTACGCAAACCCGACACTTCCCCGCCGTGTATTCACGGTGGGCTAAATACTACTTGTCGTCGGGGTTGAACTTTTCGCGGTACTTCTCGACGGCCTTCCGCTTCCATTTCTTCCAGCCGCGGGCGAGATGGCCGGATGCCTTGTCGAGCCCGTCGGCAACCTGCTCCGAGGCCGACTTGAGTTTCTCCTTCCAATCCTCCGACGCCGCCTCGTGCTGCGGCGGCAGTTCGCCGATCTGGCCCGTCGAGCAACTCACCTCGGGTGAGCCGATCTCGACGCCCTGCTCCGCGACCTTCAGCAGCATCAGTGTGGCGTCGTCGTAACGCATCTCGCGCTGCCCACGCAACTCGGCGATCTCCTGCTGCCAATCTTCGCCGGCAATCTCCCACAATCGGTCCCACGAGGGCGGGTTGCCCGACTCGATCCCGCGCAAGGCCCAATCGGCAATCGCGTCGGTACACAACACGAGCAGATCGTCCGGATAGCAGACCTCGTCGATCGAGCGGAACTCGACAAGCGCGTCGCGATTGAGATCGACGCTGCCAAGCACGACCGGGTCGGCCTCGAACTCTTCCGACTTCTCAATCGGAAACATCCGCAGAATCTCGCCATGGCGGACGTGCAGCAGACAACTATCGCCCACGGCAAACGCCCGCAGCCGGTAGGCCCCGAACGTGCCCGGCCCGTCGTCTTCGATTGGCGACAGGCGGATCCAGAGCAACGTGGAAAACGCCCCCAGCGGCAGCTTGGCCTTCTGAAACCACGCCAAAGCGCTCGTGTCGATCGACTCCGACCACGTCTTCCGCAGCTCGGCCAGCCACTGTGCAAAGCCCTCCTTGTCGTCCGGATCGGGAGGCTCAGCGGCGACGGATTCGGTGAGGATCTCCGCCCAGCGCCGCGAGAAGATCGCCGAGGCGACCCCGTCGGCCACCACCGCAATCGCGCGGGCCGGATCGATGCCGAAAGCGTCCTGGCACTGCTCCGGGTGCTCGGTGTCCTTGGCGAGTTGGAAGATCTTCGATTGAAAGCTCATGATCCCCAAATCCCATCGAGCAGCAGGTCGAACTTGCCGTTGATGACGATGCCGCGGGAGTCGGTGGCAACGGTCCGGCGGTCGACGGCCAACCACTCGGCGCCTGCCAAGGGACTGCTCGATTGCCACAAACACGCGAGCCCCGGGTCTTCGATCCCGGTCGGCTGGCCCGGATAGGCTAGCGAGCGATGCGGCGCATCGGTAACCACCAGGTGGTAAAGCAAGACACCGCCGTTTGCCGTGGCGGACTGGTGCAATTGTGCGACAGCCTGGAGGTATGCGTCCGGGTCGGGGCAGCCACGGGTTAAATGCAACACGATCGCCGGGGCCGCATCGACCGGACATTGGCCGCGCCAATCGCTCAGCAATCCGGCCACCGCATCGAGGGCCGGTCCGACTGTCGTTGCCGCGGTCGGCTCCAGATCGACGAAAATCGCCCTCTTGCGGGTCATTGCAATCAGGCCGCCGATGCCGTTGGAGACCTGTTCGGTCGACTCCTCGACCCGCAGCGCCCCGTCGGCCAGATCGCCGTCTGCAACGAACGTACGACCGGCCAGCGGCCCGGCAAACCCGTTCTGTACGTCGGGCTGTCCGTCGGCAGTCGCCCCGTAAGTCACGACGGCCGTCTCGATGCACCCTTTGCCCCGCTTAGCGATCTGTCCCAGTAGTTCGTTGGCATGGTCTTGCAACCGCGTCCACACTTGCCTGCACTTCTGGTCGCCCAAATCGGCCACCGAACGATCCGCCAACAACACAACCAACCCCCCTTCAGCCGCTTGCGGCTTAGCAGGAACTTCCGCAACCGGTTGCACCTCCGCACACGACCCCCGGGTGTGTTCACCCGGGGCTAAGGCCACCTCCTGTGTCACAACCGCCGGCGGCCGATACGCCGCGTACACCTTCACCAGCGAAAGCAGTCGGATCAGATCGACCATTTTGGCGTTGCAGATCATCCCGCGAGCGGCCGGGTTGACGTTTACACCGACATCGCGCAACGCGACCGCAAACGGCTCGGGCAAACAACTCGAGCCGGCAAAGATCTCGCCGATCGACCCGGGTGGAAGATGGGCGTCGGCCGATGGGTAGAGCGTCGGCGGAACACGACCGGAGGAGCTCAAATGGGCGTGAAAAACCAGCGGCGGCCCGTAGGCGGACTGCATGCCGTGTACTCCCGCGACGGCCCCGGCAAAGGCGTCCTCGGGCGACAGTTCACGAACGAAGCTGATCACCAGCGGCGGCTTGGTCACGGAGCGTTGTGCCGAGAGCAGTCCCTGGCAGAACTCATATCCGGCCGTCGGCGGGACCGGATCAGCCAACGCGGGCACGTACCATATCGGAAACTCGACCGTCTGCTGCCCGGCAACGCCGACGCCGCCGGGGCCGGGGATCTTCCGCACGCGATTTTCTACCGCCGCCGGGGCACCGGCCAGTTGACCGCTGGAGACGAACATCCCGTCGGCAAGCGGGCCTCCCCATCGGCAACCGACGTCCGCCCCGCCGTGCCCGTCACCCCGATAGCCGACGATCGCCATATCGAGTGGCGGACCGGTGGTGAGCTGATTCAGCAGCGAGTTGACGGCCGTGGCGATGCATTGGGCCTTCGACTTCGTGCCGTCGGCCACGCGGGCGTCCATGGCCGTCGATTCGTCGATCAAGAACACGACGCACCCGGCCGATTCGCCGGTCGATTCGTTGGTCGGCGGGTCGTGTTGTGGATCGGCCGTTGCCATGGTTTCGTTTGGTCGAATGTGTGTGGGCTTCGCTACCGTAACCCGGGCGCCGCTTGGGTGCCCATGTTGAGGAATTGGATCAAGCAGACCATGTCGGCGTTGAACGCCATGCCGCGGGCGTTCGGCTGTAACGGGAAACCTTCCATCACGCCGTGCCGGTAAAACGGATCGGGCAGCACGCTCGACATGCGGAACAACACGCGGGCCAAGTCGTCGGGCAGGCCCTCTTCGCCGGAGGGAAACATGAACGGATCGGCTGCCGTCATCGATACGTGGCAGTTGAACAACAACACGTTGCCGTCCTCGGTCGCCAGGCTCTTCACCGCGTCGGCGTAGGGGATCGGGTCGCCGTCCTGCGATTCGCCGTCGGTGATGTGGACCACGATCGGCGGGAAGCTTCGCGGGTGCTGGGCAATCCACTGGCCGAGCATCTCGTGCGTGCGATAGAGCATGTGACACATCGGCGTGCCGCCCTCGGTCTTGGGATCGACCCAGACGGGCACTTCGCAGGGGACCTCGATCATCTCGCCCGTCTCTTCGTCGGGGATGTATTGCGTGCGCGTGTCGATCCGGGCCGGGTTGGTGCCGATGTCGGAGATCGAGACGATCGTTTTCCCGGCCAGCGGGCCTTGCAGGGCCGACTCGATGATCGGGTTGGCGGCCTGGTCGGTGCGATAGCCGAACACGCCGACGTCCATCCAATCCTTGATCCCTTCGTCGCCGCTGGCTCGAATGGCCATGTTCTGTAGCCACCCGTTGATCGCCACGACCAGTTCGTCGCACTTGCGGTTCGACGAATTGCCCAGCGGCTCCTCCATCGAGAACGACTGGTCCAACAGGAACAAGAAACAGGCCTTGTTCTGGCGGCTAATCTCCTGCGAATACGGTGCGCGGGTCATCTTCTTCCACTCCCGGTCGGTCTAGTGGCACTTTGCAGGCGAGCCGCGGGGCTTGTCCCCGCGCCTTCGTTGCGCGGAGACAAGCCCCGCGGCTCGCTGTGGCGGTTGCTGAAACCACTTATATCGGTAATTCATCCGTGAGACAAGAGGGTACAAATCGCACTTTGCCAATGAAGTGTAGGCCATCCGGCCGGCAAAGCAGTCCGAAACTCCAGTCGTTCATTTCCAACGCCCCGTCTCCCTGAGAATACGGGCCTACGCCTATGTCGGCGGATGGAACCCCACCAGATCGCGTGGTGTGGGCCTTGTTTTGAGGCGCGGCGGTGTGCGCCACCGAAGCAGGTTAGATGGAGCAAGAAAGGCCTGTCGACCGTCGTCTCAAAAGAGGGTGGTTTGATGACACGTTTCCGGCGAACACGGAGCCAATTGGTGTTCATGTGGAGTGAGTTCCGGTCTGCCTCGTCTGAATCACACGATGTGTTTTCGGCAAGAAGTAGATGCAACTTGCCACGAGTAGGCCAGC
>JABMRB010000950.1 GCA_013202865.1 Candidatus Nealsoniibacteriota bacterium
CGTGTTTTCGCGCTAAGCCTTCAAATCTTCAACCCCACCCGCGAGCGAATTTCCCGAGTTTTTTCGAGATCAAAAACTTTCCTGACAGACACTAGCTACAAACCGATGAATAATCCGGGTTAGCTCTGCCGGCGGCGGCGCCACCCGATCAACGCCAACGCCAGCAGGGCAGACGCACCCAGAACCAGCGTTGACGGCTCGGGCACATTTGCCGTGTGGATGTGGGCCGGCAGTTGGCCCACGGACAAGGAACTATCCTCGCCGCCGTATTTTTGGCCCCACTGCCAAGGCATCAGTCCCGGTCCACTGCCGGGATGAACGGGAACGCGTCCGCGCAGGTCGGGCAGGCCAAACGTCGTTCTACCGTCGCCTCCGTACCTGGTCCCCAAGAGCGAAAACAACGCGTCATGCTGGGAGATTTGCAGTATCTGTCCATCGCAATACGCCCATCCGCGCGGTGCGAAATTGCCTGCAAAGAGATTCACCTCGCCGAGAAACGGCTCGTAACTCTTGTCCTCAGCAGGCTCGACGCCGTCCTTGTATCGGGAGGGATAGGTACCCTGCATCGCAATGATATAGTTCAAGGCCATGGAGGGCTGCATGTTGTCGTGACTCTGGCCACCGCCCGTATCGCCGGTGTCATCGTTGGCAGGGTGGCCCAATCCGGTCCACAGTTCGTGGTTATGGGAGGGCATTTGGGCCGTGGTCAACGTAACGTTTTCGACGCCGATTTTCTGGCCGAGTGTCCGAGGTGTCAGTCCGGGGCCCGTCCTTGGCCCCATGGCGGCCCGCCCGCGCAAATCGGGCAAGCCAAACGTCGTTCTACCGTCGCCGCCGTACGTGGTTCCCAGAATGGAAAACAACGCTTCATTCTGCGAGATGCTCATCAACTGACCGTCGGTAAATGCCCAACCGCGAGGCGCGAAATTGCCCGCGAAAAGGCCGACCTCGCCGATGTACGGATCAGCGATGCCCTTGTTTCTAGAGGGAAACAATCCCTGCAGCGCGATGGTATGGTTCAAGACCAGGGACGGCTGCATGTTGGTGTGCTGCTGGCTGCCACCCGTGTTACTCGTCTCATCCTCCGCGTAACCCACCGCCGGCAGCGTGTGGTTGTGTTGCGGCATTTGAGCCGCGGTCAATGTGACGTCTCCGACGCCGAATTTTTGGCCGAGTGGCCGAGGTGTCAGCCCCGGTCCGTTCCCCTCGTGAACAACCGTCCGTCCTCGCAGATCGGGCAGGGCAAACGTCGTTCTGCCGTCGCCTCCGTACGTGGTTCCCAGAATGGAGAACAACGCCGAATACTGAGAGATCTGAAGCAACTGACCATCGCAAAATGCCCAACTGCGAGGCGCGAAATCGCCCGCGAAGAGACTGACCTCGCCGAGAACCGTCTCAGAACCCTTGACGTCCTTGTTTCGAGAAGGATACATCCCCTGCAACGCGATGATGTGGTACAAGCCCAGGCCGGGCTGAATGTTCGTGTGATACGAACCACCGCCCGTCGGCTCGGTGTTAACGACCACCACGTCAGCAAATGTGGCGATCGGCAACAAGCCGCAGATTCCGACCAAGAACAGACTAACAATCGTGCGATACATGCCGCAACTCCTTGTCTAACGATTGAGCTATCGAATGGTGTAATGGTTTCCACAAAGTACGCATCGCGCGCAGCGTGCGCCGTGTGTAAGAAAGAAATCGGGCCGCCCATCGACGCCACGCTCTCAACGGCCGAACCGCAAACAGACCCGGATTCCCGCCATGAAGACCGCCAAGCTAATTGGCGAATGCAGATTGCTGGTCACGGCCCGCCCTCCTCCTGAGCGACGACGACGGTCCCGTATTGCCTCGTAGAATTTGCAGTTAAGACTTCGTATTCAACATCCAGTCAAGTATTATCGTACCACAACGGAATATTCCGTCAAGCAGTGCAGCGCAGAATATCCAAGATGGCGGGCGATTGCAGGTCGAAAAGACAGGGAAACGGAGATAGTCGCCGGGCAACGAAACAACGGCGTCATGGCCCAACGGCAGATCTGCGACGACGAGTTGGCCCACTCGACCCAGTCGGCGCCCCCCTCTCTTGGGGCACACGAGGATCCGCATTGCCCCGGGTAGAGGACGGCGGTACAATCCCACAGCCCAATTTTGCGCCAAGTGTGTGTGCGAGCCGCGGGGCTTGCCCCCGCGCTAAGTAAGCGCCGGGGTAAACCCGACGGCTCGCTGGTACGCTGACGCCCTTTGAAAACGACCTCGGTCAAGGATGACGAGTCGATGAGCATGGATGCTGCTGCCGCGAAGTCGGCCGGACAACTTAGTCCCTTCGGACAACTCCGCTACGCCCGGGATATTATCCATCAGGAGAGCCGCTCGCTGCTGGACGTGGCCAAACGGCTCGACGGCGAGTTCTGCCGGGCGGTCGATCTGCTCTTCACATGCCGCGGCAGCGTGATTGTCTCGGGCATGGGGAAGGCGGGGCTGGTCGGACAGAAGATCATGGCCACGCTGGCGTCTACCGGCACGGCCGCCCACTGCTTGCACCCGGCCGAGGCGGTCCATGGCGACTTGGGCCGGGTGACCCGCCACGACGTGATGCTGATGCTATCGCAAAGCGGCGAGACCGACGAGGTGGTCCGCCTGTTGCCGTCGTTGCGGGGGATGCGTGTGCCGATCGTCGCAATCACCGCCCGGGCCGACAGCACCTTGGGTACCGCGGCCACGGTGGCCGTCGAGTTGGGCTCCTTGCAGGAGGCGTGTCCGCTGGGACTGGCACCGAGCACGAGCACCACGGCCATGCTGGCGGTCGGCGACGCGCTGGCACTGGTCGTCAGCCGGATGCGGAACTTCGGCCGTGAGGATTTCGCCCGATTTCATCCGGCCGGCAGCCTCGGCGTAAAACTCAGCAAAGTGGAAGAGCACATGCGTCCGCTGGCGCAATGCCGCGTAGCCGGCGGCGGTCGCACGATCCGCGACGTGCTCGTCGGCGCAAGCATTCCCGGACGGCGGACCGGCGCGATCATGCTGGTCGACGATGCGGGGTGCCTCTCGGGCATCTTCACCGACAGCGATCTTGCCCGGCTGTTTGAACGACGCCGCGACGGCGACCTGGACGCACCGGCCCGCAACGTGATGACGGCCAACCCGCTCTCGGTGACGCTGGGTTCGCTGATGACCGACGCCGTGACACTGATGGTCGGACGCAAGATCAGCGAGCTACCGGTCGTAGACGCGAACGGACAACCGGTCGGCCTGATCGACGTAACCGACGTCGTGGGCCTGTTACCCAAGGAGAGCGTGGCCGGGCCGACGGACGAAGCGTCGGCGGTTGATCTGCCGACGGCGTGTCGCGTTTTTCGTGAACCGGAGGAAAGGAGTGGGGCGTGAGGCGGTTGTCAGTTATCAGTTTTCAGTTGTCAGTAACCAGTGGCCTGGGAGAGCATGCCGGCCGGTGCCGATGACGAAGAAGAACGACATGAGTGTCTCTTGTCCGTGTCCCAGCTTGGACTGAAAACTGAAAACTGACAACTGCAAACCGCGACCACCAACTCACCGTAACCGGCACAACCACCCGAGTCGACCATGACACTGAATGAACGCTGCCGACAAATTGAAGTGATCCTTTCTGACGTGGACGGCGTATTGACTGATGGCAGGATTACGTTGGACAACCGCGGTAACGAAACCAAGCGGTTCAATAACCAGGATGGGATGGGGATCAAATTGTGGCAGAGCACGGGCCGCCGCTTCGGGCTGATCACGCTGCGAAACTCCGAGGTGGTGAATCTCCGCGCGGGCGAACTGGGCATCCAGATCGTCCGGCAAGGCACGGTCGACAAGCGGCCCACCTTCGACGAGATCCTCGCCGAGCTGAGGCTCACGGCCGAGCAGGCCTGCTACCTGGGCGACGACCTGCCCGACCTGCCCGTGATCCGCGCCGCCGGGCTGGGCGTGGCCGTGGCCGACGCATGCACCGAGGTATGCGACGCGGCCGACTACGTGACCAAAGCGCTCGGCGGATCGGGCGCAGTGCGCGAAACGATCGAAATGATCCTCAAGACCCAAGGACGCTGGAAAGACGCCATCCGCCCCTACACAGAGCCGTAGGGTGGGTCGAGGTACGAGACCCACGCGTCAAACGACATAGAGCATCGCAAGAGCGAACACCCCGGC
>JABMRB010000951.1 GCA_013202865.1 Candidatus Nealsoniibacteriota bacterium
ATCGCCAACAACCTGGCGAACGTCCAAACGATCGGATTCAAAAAAGACCGGGCGAACTTCGATGACCTCTTCAACCGGCACGAGAAGATGCCCGGGGCCGAGGATGCGCTCGGCAAATTCACGCCGACCGGGATCTCCATCGGCCTGGGCTCGAAGGTCACCAGCGTGCAAAGCGATTTCGTTCAGGGGGCTTTCGAGGTCACCGGCTCGGAACTCGACGTCGCCATCGTCGGACAGGGCTTCTTCCAGGTCCAAGATCCCAACGGTGATACGGTCTACACGCGGGCGGGTAAGTTCTCCAAGAACGCCGACGGCGACATCGTAATGAGTTCGGCTAACGTCGGGCGCCTGCTCGAGCCACCCATCACCATCCCCGTCGATGCCACGAATATCACCATCAGCGCCGACGGGATCGTCTCGGTCCGCCAGCCCGGCACCGTGACAATGAACCAGGTCGGCCAGATCAATCTGGCCCAATTCGTCAATCCGGCAGGGCTGCTGAAACTGGGCGAGAACCTCTACTCGGAGACCGATTCCTCCGGCACCGCCACGCTCGGTAACCCGGGCCAGGACGGCATGGGAAACTTGCGACAAGGCACCCTGGAAGCGTCCAACGTGAACCCCGTCGAAGAGTTGATCGGGCTGATTACCACGCAGCGGGCCTTTGAACTCAACTCCAAGGCCGTGCAGGTCGGCGATGAGATGATGCAGGTCGTGGCAAACCTGAGGAGGTAATGAATTGATTCTCGCCCCAAGGCGCAGGCGCAAGACAACAACGCGCAAACGCAACACAACAACACGCCGGCCGGCGATCATCCTCGTGACGGGGATCTTGCTGGCCGGATTGCACGGGGTATTGTCGCCCCGGGCACCGGCGGCCGAATTGCGGCTCCGGTCTCAATGCCAATGTCGCGCCGCGGTCGTCACCCTGGGGGATCTGGCCGAGATCGTCACCGGCGACGCCCGGCAGGCCGACGCCCTGGCCGCGGTCGAGTTGTTTCCCGCTCCGACCACCGCCGAGCCACGCTACCTGCGGCTTCAAGAGATCCAGGACCTGCTCGTATTGCGCGGGATCAGCCCGATCGAACACCGGCTTTCCGGCGCTGCCCGGATTGCCGTCCATGGCGGCCAGTCGAGTCGCACGGGCAACGAGCGTCCGCTACCCCGGTCGGTAGCGACCAGGGCCGACCGCCTGGTTCGCGACGCGCTGACGAAATACCTGCGCGATCGCGTCTCACCCGACTACTCCTGGGACGTGGAAGTGGCTCTGGACGACGAACAGGTTCGCTCGCTTGCCGGCGTAGTGCAAGAGGTTGCGGTCACCGGCGGCAACGCGCCCTGGACCGGCTCGCAGCGATTCGAGGCCACGGTCTACTCGCCGGACGGTACCCGGCAGTTTGTGTTCAACGCGCGGGTGAGCGTGCGTCCGGCGGTCGTGGCCACGGTCACGGCCTTGCCGCGCGGGGCCGTCCTCCGGGCCAGCGACGTCGAATTGCGAAATCTTGTACCCGGCGACGGCGACGTTCCCGGATTCCGCAGTATTGAGGAAGTCATCGGAATGGAGACAACCAGCACCATTGCCAAGGGCAAGGTACTCCCGGCCGGGTCGGTTCGCGCGCCGCTGCTGGTCCGGCGTAGCGACATTGTGACCGTCTGTGCTCGAAGTTCCGGCATCCTGGTACGCACGCAGGCCCGTGCGCGGGAAGACGGGAGCCTCGGCGACTTGGTCAACGTCGAATCGCTCTCCGATCGCACGGCGTACGTCGCACGGGTTTCGGCCATGCGGGAAGTGGAGGTCTACGCCCGGTCGATTCGTGCCGCCTCGACCAGCCAGGGGCGGGCCTCGACCAACCAGAAACGGCTCCTCCGGCAATAGCCCGCAATCCATTATCCAAAGGAGTGGAACGTGAATAGGACAGAAGCATCGAGTTGGCGAGCGGTCACTGCCGCGGTTGTCGCCCTTCTGACGGTCGTGTCCGGCGCGTCGGCCCAGGATTCGAGTCTCCATCCCGGGGGCACCAATGGCGGGGGCACCAATAGCACGGACCCCAGTGGCAGGGCCGTCGCCCAGGCGAGGCCGAGGACGGTGCATGAGGTTTCCTGGACCTCCTCACCTCCGCGGGAAGTGAAGGTGGTAGAAAAGCACAGCATCGTCAGCGTCCTTGTGGACGAAAGAACGAGTGTGATGAGCGAAGGGGAGCTCGACCGCAAGAAGAAGGCCCACGGCGGCCTGATCCTCAAAGACTGGGTCCTGCTCAAGGGCCTTGCGGCAGTGATTCCGGATCCGGCGCATCTGGGTGATCCTACGATCCTTGCTGAGATGGACAACAAGATCAAGGCCGAGGGCTCACAGGAAACGGCCGAGTCGCTGGTGCTCAAGATCGCATGCCATGTCGTGGACACGCGTCCCAACGGCAACCTCGTCCTGGAAGGGCACCGCCAGATTCGAGTCAACCATGAAGTCTGGGACGTCTCGCTGACCGGCGAAATCCGCCCCGAGGACGTGCTGGCGAACAATACGGTGCTCAGCGAGAGCGTGGCGGATCTGCTTATCTACAAACGCGAGCAGGGCGCGGTGCGCGACGCCGTTCGCCAAGGCTGGCTGCTACGGTTCCTCGACAAAGTCCAGCCGTAACCACAAAGGAACGCCACGATGAAATCCTATCCGGTTGCAAGAACTCACACACTCGTCGCGCTGGCGGCAGTCGCCTGTGTCCTATGGGCGGCCACCGCGGCGGAGGCACGCACCGCGCTGGAGAGTATCTGCCGCGTCAAGGGCCAGGAGGAAAACACGCTGCGCGGGTTGGGGTTCGTCATCGGGCTGGAAGGCACCGGCGACGACGGCACGTTCCTGCCGACGATCCGTAGTCTGGCCATGACGATGGAACTGTTGGGCGAGCAACTCGGGCAGGACGGACTGGCTGAGTTGAAAGACACCAAGAATGCGGCCCTGGTGATGGTCACGGCCACGGTGCCGGGCGGCGGCGGACGCCGCGGCGACAAGCTCGATTGCATGGTCAGTTCGATCGGCAAAGCGAAGAGCCTCGAAGGCGGGCAACTCTTCATCACACCGCTTGTCGGGCCCGACAAGAGCAACCCCACCATCTACGCCTTTGCCGAGGGTTCGATCACGCTCGACAGCGCCACGCTCACGCGCTCCGGGCGGGTCCACGGCGGCTGCAGTCTGGCGACCGACTTCCGCAACGTCTTCACCAAGGACGGAAAGATCACGCTCGTCCTGAAGAAAAACTACGCCGGCTTCCGTGTCGCCCAGGAAGTGGCCACGCTGGTCAACGACCAACTCGGGTTCCAAATCACGCAAGGACAAGGAGAACTGGCCAAGGGGCTGGATCAGGTCAACATCGAGGTACTGATCCCACCGCAGTACAGCGAGGCCCCGGCCGAGTTCGTTTCGCAGGTCTTAGCGCTGCCGTTGAACGAACCGCAGACCGGCGCACGCGTCGTTATTAACGAACGAGCCGGCAGTATCGTGATTACGGGCGACGTAGAAATCGGGGCCGCCGTTGTCAGCCACAAGAACGTCGTCGTCGAGACGGGCACCGACGTCAGCATCGAGCGATTCGTTCCCGTCGATCCGAGCGAGACCAACACGCCGAAGCTCAAGGCCCTGGTCGAGGCGCTCAACAAGGTCAACGTGCAGACCGAAGACATCATCGAAATCATCAAGCGGCTGGACCGCAGCGGAAGACTTTACGGCCAGTTGATCATCGAATAGCCGGTTTCGCTCAGCGAGACCAACGTCGAAATCCCCGTCGAAATCCCCGGAGAACGCGAATGCCCCTGGCCGTACCTGCAATCGGATCCGCCGTTGCCGTGCCGCCGAACCCGGTACCCCCCGTACCGGCCG
>JABMRB010000952.1 GCA_013202865.1 Candidatus Nealsoniibacteriota bacterium
CAACGAGGCGACTCGCAGGAGGGATTAGGGATTAGGGATTAGGGATTAGGGATTAGGGATTAGGGATTTGGGATTTGGGATTTGGAAAACAAGGGCGTTAGGCTTTTCTAATCCCTAATCCCCAATCCATTCCCTTCCCCGTACTTACACGGCAACATTTCGAGACAGGAGGGTTCTGCAATGCGATTTCGTCCGTGGCCAATGGCCGTACTGTTTGTCGTTGTGAGCGTCGTCGTTTGTCGTTTGTCGCCGGACGCGTGTGGCCGGCAGCCGTCGCAGCGCGCCGGACCGTCCGACGGCGACGGTCTCGCCTCGATCTTCGACGGCAACACGCTCGACGGCTGGCACGCGGTGCCGAAAGAGAGTGCGTCGGACTGGACGGTTCGCGACGGCGTGATCGTCGGGCACGGCAGCGCCGACCGGCTGGCCTACCTCGTCTGGAAGGAGGAGCATCTTACCGACTTCGAGATCACGCTACGTTATCGTCTGCCGGGCAAAGGCAATACGGGAGTCGAAATCCGCTGTCAACCGGACCTTACCGGCAAGCGGCCTTTCGAGGGCTATCACGCCGACCTGGGCCACGTCGGCATTGGCCCTCACATTCTCGGTGCTTGGGACTTCCACTTCGCCAATCGCAAGGAATACCCTTGCCCCCGTGGGACACGGCTGGTGATCGACGAGGACGGCAAGTCGCATTCCAGCGCCATCGACGGAGCAATCGCCTTGGCGGATATCCGCAAACACGAGTGGAACGACGTCCGCATTGTGGCCCGGGGAAACCACTTCCAATTCTTCATCAACGGCAAACCGGCTGCCGAGTTCACCGACAACGCGAAACGTGGACGACTGGAGCAAGGAGCCATCGGCCTGCAAATCCACGACAAGGGCATGCGCGTCGAATTCAAGGATATTCGGATGAGACGGCTCGCGCCCCGCGACGACATGAACTGACACCAGGCTTGGTTCGAGACTGTGCTTGAAAGGTAAACACTGTGTATAAAGCCGCTGTGATGGGTCTTGGCTTCATCGGCGCCGCCGACCAGATTTCGGGCGACGCGTTGGGGCAAAAAGTGGAGAACTTGGACGGAACCCATGCCCTCGCGCTGGCCGCACACGCCCGGGTCGAGCTTGTGGCCGGTTCGAGTAGGGATGAGGGAAGACGCCGTCGGTTCGCCCAACGGATGAACGTGAAGCGTACGTACAGCGACTGGCGCGAAATGCTCCGGCGGGAAGATCTCGACGTCGTCAGCATCGCCACGTACACACCTTCGCATGCGGAGATCGCCGTCGCGTGTGCCGAAGCGGGTGTGCGGGCCGTGATTTGTGAGAAGCCCCTTACCACGAAACTCCGTGACGCCGATCGGGTGATCGACGCGTGCCGCAACCACGGTACGCTTCTTGCGGTCAATCACCCGCGGCGGTGGCATCCGCTTTGGCGGTCGGTGCGCCGTGAAATCAAACGGGGCTCGATCGGCGAGATTAGCCATCTGGCCGTCCACTGGCCCTCGGGCCGGCTGGGAAACGTCGGGACGCACATCTTCGATGCCGCTTCATTCTTGCTCGACAGCAGTCCCGAGGCCGTGTCCGGCACGCTCGATCCGTTGGTGCCACCCGATTGCCGGGGCCCCGAATTCCACGACCCGGGCGGATGGGGAATCGTGCGGTTGGCCGGCGGCGTCCGGGTACACGTTGATGCGGCGGCACGCGGCGGGCTGCCCTTCGGATTCCGCGCGTTTGGTAGCCTGGGTTGGATCGACGTGGGCAAGGAGGAGGCCGACCTACACACGTGGACCGGCCAGACGAAAACGATTGCATGCCCGGCGGACAGGCCGAGTTCACTTGCCATCGGCGTCGATGAAATCGTGACTTGCCTCACCGGCGACGGAGAGGTCACCGCGACGGGTGAAGCCGCCCGTGACGCCCTGGAGGTCATCGTGGCGTTTCACGTCTCCAGCAAACTCGGCGGCCGGTGGGTGTCACTCCCACTCGCGGGTGAAGACAGAGATCTGGAAGTGATGATGGGGTAAGCTTTGTCTGCTAAGAACTCGTACACGAATTACTTCCTGATTTGGCTATGAGCTTTGAGCCATGAGCTTTGAGCTATGAGCTATGAGCAGTGAGAAAGCCCGTTACTCATTACTCAAAGCTCATGGCTCAAAGCTCAAAGCTCATGGCTCATAGCTCATGGCTCATGGCCGAGAACTGGATCGGGAAGCATTGGTGCGTTGCACGCACCCTACTTGAATAACTGAAACTCCCAGATCGACGGGCCGTCGGTCGTTTCCAGAAGGTTCAATCGTACGTGCCGGGCGGTTACGGCGGGGAACTTGACCGATAGCGACTCGCCGATTGTCGTGCCGTCGTAGAACGTTTTCCAATCGGCGCCGTCCTTTGCCTGCAACTCGAACTTGCGGACGCGGTCGTACGGCTCGCTGATCTGCGCCCGAGTGAATGTGAGCGGCTTGCCCAGATCGACCTCCAGCCACGCGGCGTGCGTGCCCCAATCGCAGCCCCAGCGAGTCGCCGGGTCGTCGTCCAACGCCATGGCCGGGCGATACTCGGCGGCGTTCTGGAAAACGTTTGAGGCCGTGGCCTTCTTGTCTGTTGCGATCGAGCCCGAGCGGAGGCGTCCCGGTTTGAGTTGCCCGGGCGGTACGTCAAGCGTCAACTCGACGATCGTGTCGAGTTCGTGGCGATGTTGCGGCGCCACGGAGATATCGAGGCGGCCATCGGTCCGCTCGATGGTCGCCTTGCCGCCAGTCAGCACGCGGTAGGTAAGGATTTTGGCTTCAACGTCCGGCAGAAATACACCGCCGTCGGGCCATTTCAGGATGTGTACGTAGACCGTCTTGTCCTTGTGTGTCGTGCCACCCCAAGCGGTCGACCGGAACGGTCCGCCGCGGGTACCGTAGATGCTCTGGCCGTATTGGCCCAGCCATCGGCCGATCTCGCGGAACCGGGCGGCTTGGCGGGGCTCGATCTGCCCGTCGGGCATGGGGTTGGTGTTCAATGCCAGGTTGCCGTTGCGCACGGCACACGTGACCAGCGTATCGACGGCCTGCTTGAGTGACTTGACCTTGTCGTCCGGCTTCCACGACCATTGCGTGCCCAGCGTCATGCACGTCTCCCAGGGGCGGTCGAGTTGGAACCCGCCGAGCCGTTGCTCGGGCGTGTCGAAATCGCCCGGCAGACCGCAGCGGTTGTTGATGATCAGGTGCGGCTGGATCGAACGTGCCATCTTGAAGAGCTTTTCGGCGTCCCAGAGCTTGGCCGCCTCGGGACCGACCGAGCGGAGGTTGTCGAACCAGAGCCCGTCGATCCGCCCGTAGTTGGTCAGCAGTTCGCGGATCTGGCCGTGCAGGTACGCGACGTAGCGGTCGTGGTTGTCGGTTAGGTAGTCGGCGTGGTGCCAGTCGGGCTGCGAATAGTAGAGGATCAGCTTCAGGTCGGCCTCGTGACATGCGTCGGCGATCTCTTTCATCACGTCGACCTTCCACGCCGACTCGGCCCCGGTGCTCTTGAAGTCGGTCAGTTTGGTGTCGTAGAGGGAGAACCCGTCGTGGTGCTTGACCAGGAAGATCATATACTTCTGGCCGGTCTGCTTGGCGAGCTGCACCCACGCGCGGGCGTCGAACTTGTCGGGCTTCCACTGCTTATAGAGGTTGTCGTAGACGTCCACCGGCGTCGGGCCCTTGGCGCCTCGCACGCCGGGCCTGCGTCCCCAGGCCGGCGCACCCCGCGACCAGCCGATCTCCTTGCCGGTCAGGCTCACCGGTCCCCAACAAACAAACATCCCGAATCGAGCGTCCTGCCACCACTGCATGGTCTCGGGCGTGGCATGGAGCAGGTCGGGCGGTTCGGCCGCGCCAGCCGAACCGGCGACGACGGCAAGCAGCAGAACAACAGCAATGGTTCGCGATTTCATCAGCACACTCCCTGTTTCCATAGACATTTCCAACACAAACATTTAGCCGCCGGGCTTGCCCGGCGCGTGGGTCGAACACGCTCATCGTATCCGGTCGGTGACTTCCTGCAACGCCCTTTAGATAGATCTACCCAAAACACCACACGCCGCCGAAGAACATTTCCGAGCGATGCCATCGTCCCCATTGGCGTAACACACGGTTGCCACAACACTTACGCCACCGCTCGCCCCTCACCCCTCGCCCCCAGATACCCGATTGGCACGCCGCTTGCATTTTCCACCTACCGCATAACAACCCACCTCACCCAATGCCACCAGTCGGTGGCACGTGAGCCCGATCGTTCATCCACCACCACGACGATTTCGGCAGTCGCAACGCCACCACCTGACTGCATCGAGGCTCACCGTCTGAGAGCCCCGTCCCCACCTCCCGGGACGGGGCTTTCTTCTTTGCGCTCGCCGCTTGCGGCTTCGCAGCACATCGCGTAGGTTAGTGCCCATCGATCCGATTCCCCCCAACGGACAACCGGGAGACCTGCCATGCGTGCTTTTCGTTGCGATTCGCTCGTTCGGACCTGTTGCACGGCAACGCTTGTCGTGTTGTGTTGCCTGTCGGTCGCTTCCTCGATAGGGGCCGCCGAACCTAAGACCGAGCTGCTCTGGCCCGATGGGGCACCGGGGGCCAAGGGCGAAGAGCCGGCCGACAAGCCGACGTTGACCGTTTGCCTGTCCGATAAGGAGAAGGCCACCGGCGCAGCGTCCCTCGCTGTCGGCGGCACAGCGGTCGTCGTTTGCCCGGGCGGGGGTTACGGCGGTCTGGCCGTGGGACACGAGGGAAAGGATATCGCCGCGTGGTTCAACCAGATGGGTGTTGCCGCCTTTATCCTCGAGTATCGACACCGCGGGAAAGGTTACGGCCATCCCGCACCGCTGCAAGACGCACAACGGGCGATCCGCACGGTCCGATCGCGCTCTGCGGAGTTCGGCGTCGACGCGAAAAAGATCGGCGTCATGGGTTTCTCGGCCGGTGGGCATCTTGCGTCGACTGCCGGCACGCATTTCGACGTCGGCGATGCTCAGGCGGACGATCCGATCGAGCGCGTAAGCTGCCGCCCCGACTTCATGATCCTCTGCTACGCGGTGATCGCGTTGGACGAGCCGTACACGCATCGCGGCTCGCAGCGGAACCTGCTCGGGGAGGGCGCCCCTAAGGAACTGGTCCGCAGCCTCTCGAACGAGAAGCAGGTCACGGCCGAGACGCCGCCGACGTTTCTCTTCCACACCGACGAGGACTCGGGCGTGCCGCCGGAGAATAGCATCCATTTCTATCTAGCACTGCGTAAGGCGAAGGTTCCGGCCGAGTTGCACGTTTTCCGCAAGGGCCGCCACGGACTGGGGCTAGCCCCAACCACGCCCGGCACGGCCGCCTGGCCCAAGTGCTGCGAGGGCTGGTTGCGGACCCAGGGGCTGTTGGGCGAGGACCCCTAATAGATCAATCTTCAATAATCACGCGGAACCCCACGTCCACGAACTTGATCTCGCCGCGGGCGGGCATTTTGGAAAATGGGGTCGCCGTTTTGGGGCGGTCGCGCCAACCGCCACCTTTTGCAACCACCTGCGGCGGGGCACTGGCTCCCTTGGGCGGTTGCCAGATGGTTGTGGTCCACTCGGCGACGTTGCCGATCAGGTCGTAAACGCCCGCCTCGTTCGGGGCGTACGTCGCGACGTTCGTTGAAACTCTCGCACCGTCCTCGGAGTTGAAAACGGCAGGCCGCCAGAGTGGCATTTCTCCGGTGTTGGCGTGCTTGAAATGATACGACTTGTCCGCCAGATTGGCGAGCTTGCTGAAGTCCTTGCCGGCGTAACCTCGTTCGTCGCACTTGCCGAACAGAGCGGCCCACTCCCACTGCGGTTCCGTCGGGAGCGTACACTTCTTGTCGGTCTTCTCGGAGAGCCACTTGCAAAACGCCAGGGCTTCCTGCTGCGAGATGCGTACCACCGGTTGCTGTGGCCCGTTCAATGGAAAGCCTCGTACAATGCCGTCGCCGAAGTGCAGTCGTTCGTTGCTTTCCAGGCGGCTGTCGTGCGTCGGGTCGAAGAGGTTGAACAATTCGTTCGTCGTTTCTTGCGTGGCAATCCAGAACGGCTTGTCGACGGCAACTTGCCGCTCGATGATCTCGTCCTCGGCGCCGTCCACATTGCCGGTTACGTACGACCCGGCAGGAATGCGTACGAACGTCATCTTGAGCGTCTCGGGAGTAACTCGCGGTCGCTTGCGAGGGTCGATTATCTTGGCGTACTTCTCCTCGAGCGTCGCCATTTCCGCCGAGAGATCGAAGGTCAACTCGCGCAGCTTGCCCGATTCCGGGTCTGTGGCCTCGGCGAGAGACTTTTCGTCCGCCTTGGCCGGAAACTTGCCGCGAATGGAGGCCCCGCGAGACACCTTGCCGGGGATGATCGGCTCGATCTTTGGAACGATTGCACTGACTGTCGTCGTGCCCTCTTCACCTTCCGTCGGCAGAACCACGGCGGTTTCCGGGTCGAAGCTGATTCCGCCGTACATGGCCATCAACTCGGCACGTTTCGATCCGTAATCTTGCGCGAATTGAGGGTTCGTGATTTCCTTCCAACTCCCGTGCGCCGGCGTGTTCAGGTCGATCCAGGTAACGATCCGGTCCCAGCCTTCCTTGTCCAGCCGGACCCCATGGTGTCCCTTTTTGAGCATCTGGACGAGTTTCGTCTGGTCGGCGTGGTAGTCGTACGTCGTGAGCACGTGCAAGTCGCTTTCCAGCGTCGCACTTCTGGCGAAGCGGAAGAGTTCGAGATAAGCCGGCGGGAAATGCGACCCGCCGTAACTTCCGCCCTTCGTTTCAACCAGCTTGTCTTTGTGCAAAACAGGGTTGTCGAGTTGATCGAGCAGATCCAACTTGGTTTCCGCTCGAACGTCCGGGCACAGTGTCAGGTTGGCAATCTTCCTTCCGCTGGAGTCCTTCTGGTTGGTTTTCTCGTTGTGGCATCCGACGCAGTATTCGTCGAGCACCGGCTGCACCTCGCGGTTGAAGCTGAAACCACGCGTCGGCCCGTACCATGGTTTGATCTTCGAGGGCTCTCGCGCCGCGGCTTTCGACCATTGCAACGTTGGCGTGGTGTTCGCGTCTTCGTGGCAGCCGACGCAGGAAAGCACCTCGCCGCCGCGGCAGGTGAACCAACTCCGCATCAACTGGACCGCCTTGCCTTCGTCGTCGAGCGGCTGAATCGCGACGGGGGTCATTGCCGGGACCGTGAAGTTGGCACTGCCGTCGTCCTCGACGGGCACCGTGCCGAGAATCACACGGACGTCCCAGGGGCCGTCCAGACCGATCCGGTCGGGCTGTCCTCCCATCCGCCGCATGGCGAAGTTGTAAGAGTAGACCCGCAGCGCTTTGATTGTCCCCTTGGGCACTCCCTCCGTACCCTTTCCGAAATAGATATTATTGAGTATCACCGTCCCGGTGGTAACTGTCCGGTCCGCTTTATCGGGGATCACCGGCGGTCGTGTTCGTTTCTTCCAGGGAGTGGGCTCCAGCAAAACGCGGCCTTCGATACTGCAAAGCTCGAGCCCGTTGTCGAACGCGTCCATCAGGTAAATGCCTTGCGGTTTCCCTTTATTGGGCCAGCAGGCGGTGAGGAAATATTTGTCCGAGAGCGGATGCGAAGAGGTAATGTTCGGGGCGTTGTACCCGAGGCCGTCGGCGATTCTCGGAAACACCTCTTTCTTGTAACCCGGGATTTGTTGGACAACCCCGTCCGTCTCGAAGCGGCCTTTTGCCGTGTCGAACAGGAACATTCCGCCCTGTGTTCCGGAGTGATGCCCCACGACCGCGCCCACGAACTTGACGGCACAGTTCGAGCCCGTTGTCGAATACGTCCATCAGATAAATGGCCTGCTGCTTATTCCCATCCCAGCCAGAGCCGGGCCAGCAGGCGGCGAGAAAATACTTTTCCGAAAGAGGATGCGACGAGGTATCTTCGGATC
>JABMRB010000100.1 GCA_013202865.1 Candidatus Nealsoniibacteriota bacterium
CATCAGCACCATGCGAATAAAGCTCGCATAGAAGTCGGTGAATTCGTCCCAGGCTTGGCTGTCGTTGGGATCGCGCGCCCGGTCAATCAACGTCTGCCGTGTCTTCCACTGCTCATTTGGCATGTTTATCTCATGCTGCTGGTCCATGCCTTCACCCCGTACTTAATCGCCGCACTTAATCGTACACCTTGATCTGCTACAAATCCAGGCCGCTAAGGGAAGAATCGCTTCCGGTGCCGGGGGGCAGTACCCCAACCCCCGAGCGCTGCACTATTGAACCGGTGAGCGCTGCATTATTGGACCGGTGCGTAGACATGGGTAAAGCGATGGTCGAACTGCTTAAGAAGTAAATGGCGGGTCTGCGTGGGCTGATCGAAATCGACGACAAAGAGGAATCAACTGGAAGTTCACCAACGAAAAAGCCCGACTAAAACTGAAACGTCTCTACCCCCACCATCGAGTTGCGGTAGAATACTAGCTAATAGCTACTTCTTGCAGGCCTCCTATTCCTGTCCATCCGTCTGACTCGCTGCGCTCCTGCTACGTCGAGACAAATTCGCTGTTTGTATCCTGAAAAAACACAAGAGGCTGTTTAGAATGCAGAATCGTCTCGGTTTAGGGGGTTAAGTGGCAGGTTGCAAGAATGCAGCTGGATCGAACCAAGCGATCGTGGCTGCTATGTCCACGATTGATCGCTCTCTTAACAGAAACGGAAACACGCAATGACAAACGAAGCAGATGACGTACAAGCCGTAGCAAGACTTGGTAAAGCCAGAGATGCTATTGTAACGGAATTGCGGAAAACGATTGTCGGGATGGACGACGTCATTGATGAAATGATGATCGCCATCTTTGCCCGCGGCCACTGCCTGCTTGTGGGCGTGCCCGGTCTGGCCAAGACGTTGTTGGTCAGCTCCCTGGCGCAGACCATGTCGCTTTCCTTCAAGCGGATCCAGTTCACGCCCGACCTGATGCCCTCGGACATCACGGGAACCGAGCTGCTTCAGGAAGATCCCGAGACGCACGAGCGTAAGTTCAAGTTCCTGGAAGGTCCTGTATTCACCAACCTGCTTCTGGCAGACGAGATCAACCGGACGCCGCCGAAGACGCAGGCTGCCCTGCTGGAGGCGATGCAGGAGAAGCAGATTTCTTCCGGCGGCGTGGACTACAAACTCGAGGAGCCCTTCTTCGTCCTGGCGACGCAGAATCCGATCGAACAGGAGGGCACGTACCCGTTGCCCGAGGCCCAGTTGGATCGATTCCTCTTCAATGTCATGGTCAAGTATCCGAGCCACGGTGAAGAGCTTGACATTATGCGAAGCGTAACCAGCGACGACGAGCCGGAGCTGAAAGAGGTCGTCGACGGCGCGTCGATTATCGAATTCCAGCACGTTGTCAGACGCATTCCCGTTGCCGACCATGTGTTTGAATATGCCGCCGCGATTGTGCGGGCAACACGGCCAGATCAGCCGGAGGCACCCGAGTTCGTCAAGAAGCTCATGGCGTGGGGTGCCGGGCCGCGTGCGTCGTTGAACCTCATCCTTGCCGGCAAGGCGAGGGCCGCATTGCGTGGCCGGTGTCATGTTGCCACCGAAGATATCCGAGAGTTGTGTCTGCCGATCCTGCGGCATAGGATCATTCCCAACTTTGCGGCCCGGTCCGAAGGAATGACGCCGGATACCTTGATTACCCGGCTCCTGGAAGAAGTCCCCGAAGACGAGAAGTTGTACAAGCGAAAGTGTGGTTGAGCGGATTGGAGCACTGAAACGGGAGCACTGAGATATGTCTGAGCACTTGCCGCAAACTTTTTACCTCGACCCCGAGCTGCTTCAGAAACTGGGCGACCTGGAACTGGTCGCTCGCGAAGTGGTTGAAGGGTTGCGAGTGGGTAGCCATCGCAGTCCGTTGCGTGGTTTCAGTACGGAGTTCGCACATCACCGGCAGTATGTGCCGGGCGATGCGATTCGCGATATCGATTGGCGTGTCTACGGCCGAACCGACCGTTACTATACGAAGCTTTACGAAGCCGAGACGAATTTCGACTGCCACATTCTGATCGATGCGAGCGCGTCGATGACCTACGGCTCGGGCAAGGTCAACAAGCTGGAGTATGCCAAGTTTCTCGCGGCATCGCTGGCCTACATGGTTCTCAAGCAGCGTGATTCCGTGGGCCTTTCGATTTTCGATTCCGAGGTGCGAGCCTATCTGCCGCCGCGGTCCGCGATGGGAATCATTCTTCAGATCGACCGACTTCTGCGCGACATCAAGCCGGTGCAGAAAAACAGCATTGCACAACAACTGCACGACATCGCGCTGCTGATGAAGCGTCGCTCGTTTGTGATACTGATCTCGGATCTGTTTGCCGACGTCGACGACATCATGGCCGGGCTCGACCATCTCCGGTTCGACGGCCATAACGTGGTCGTGCTTCATACGCTCGATCCGTACGAACTCGAATTTCCTTTCAAGGGCACCTGGCGATTCGAGGGGCTCGAAGGCGAGCTGCCGCTGACGACGCAGCCCGAGAGGATTCGCGAGGACTACCTGGCCGGCATCAATGAGTATCTCGAATCGCTTCGCGCCGGCTGCATAGGAAGCCACGTCGACTACACAACCATCGACACCTCACGCCCGTTGGACGCAGTGCTGAGCGA
>JABMRB010000953.1 GCA_013202865.1 Candidatus Nealsoniibacteriota bacterium
ACGCAGTAGACCGTGTCATTCTGCACCAATACGCTGCCGTGTACGGGCCAGACCGACTCGATCTGCTCGAACGCCCCCATCCGCCGCTCTTCCGGCGCGGCGCGGTATCGCCAGACGAGCTGGCCGTCGGACGCCCGCAGGCAGTAGACGCGCCCGTCGGCCGATCCGAACAGGACCATGCCGTCTTGGACCGTCGGCGGCGAGTCGATCCGTCCACCGGCGGTGAAGTGCCATCGCTCCTTGCCGGTCTCGACGTCGAGCGAGTAGACGGTATGGGCGTCGACCTCGGCCACGAAGACCTTGCCGTACCAGACGACCGGTTGCGTCAGCTTGCCCTCGAGTTTGGTTTTCCATGCGACCGACACGTCGGCGGCCACGGCCGTACCCGTCGTGCCGCTTCGTGCCGCGTCGTGGCGGAACGTGGGCCAGTTACCCATCGAGGGCGACTCCGGTGCACCGGCCTTTCGATAGGCCGGGCCCTTCTCAAGGCGGTTCTCATCGGCGACTTCCTCCAGCGGCGTCTCCGGGGCCGCCTTCACGGCGGCGTATCCCAACAGCTTCCCGCCCGGCTGGCAGAAACACTGGTCCGACGGCACGTAGAGCATGCCGTTGCAGGGGGTCATTCCATAGCGGCACGCGCCGCGGAGGTAGTTGTTCTGGCCGTGATCGTCGCCGAAGAAATCGAGGAACTCGGCGCCCTCATACGAGCTGATCAGGAACCGGCTGGTCGCCTTGTTGCGATAGCAGCGATGGTGATGCTCGGGGCTGCGGAGGTTGTCGACCCGCACGCGGCGTTTTTCCTCGCCCGTGCGCAGGTCCCAGCCGACGGCCATGGCGTTGGGGCTCTTGCCGACGGGTTTCCCCTCGTCGTTGACGCTGATGATTCCTCGCCAGACCAGGGAGCCGACGACGAACAGGTCGTCGCCCTCACCGCCGCCGATCGACGGCACGCCTTGTTTCTCCCAGAGCAACGCGCCGTCGGTCGCATCGTGGGCCGCGACCCGCGAGCCGCCCTGCATCACGATCACGTTGTCGACGCAGAGCATCGATTTCGGCGAGGTATGTTTCGGTTGTACCTGCCACAGGCGGCGGCCCGTCTTCAGATCGTGTGCGATCAGATCTTTGCCCGTCAGGTAGACGATCCGTCCGTTGTCGATCGCCAGCGCCAGTGGCCGGATCGCGCCGCACGGCTTCTGCCAGAGCACGCGTCCGTCCGCGGCGGCGACGGCAACCAGGGCCGCCGTGCTGCTCGGCGGGTCGCCCCTTCGCTGGGTGACGTCAGCGGGCGTTTGCCGAACGTAGCAAAGGGCAATCTCGTCGCTGAGCAGGATTTCGCTCGTGCCGGCCGTCTCCTTGACGGTCCGGATGATCTTGCCGGTGGCCGCGTCGAGGATCGACATGGGCCCGCGATAGGCGAGCGTCGCGTAGATCCGGTCGGCGGCCGCGACGACGCGACGCTGGTTCTCCGACGGCACGTCGGTTCGCCCAGCCCGCAGCTTCAGCCAATCCTTGCCCTGCCATCGCTCGCGGCTCCACTCGCGCCATCCCCAAGACTTCAGTGGGCGTCGCCAAAGCTGTTTGCCGTTGAAGGCGTCGCGGCAGATCAGCGACCAGCGGTCGGGGATCCGCTCATCGGTAATGCCGATCAGTCCTTCGTCGAAGATATAGAAGAGCCGGCCGCCGGCCGAGACGGGCGATTGAATACCCGAGGGCGTCTCGTGGCTGCGCAGCCACAGCGGCGGAGCAAGCCACTGGAGGTTCCGCGGCGATCCGACGACCGTATCCTTGGCCACGGCGTTGTTGCTCGCGTCGTGCAGGAAATGCGACCAGTCGTCGATGTTTGCCGGCCGGGGTTTGACGGTCGTCTCCCACTTGCCGTCACGCAGCACACAGGCCACGCCCTGCGGGGCCAGCGCGCGGATGACTTCATCCATGGGGACGTCGCCCGCGCGGTGTACGACGATCAGGTTGATCAGGTTATCGGTATACGGCAGCACGGCGCCGGCGAACTGCTCGACGGAGACCGCCCCGTAAACACCCGCCGCCCGCACGTAGCTTCTCGCTTCGGCCACCTTAGTCGGATCGGCTTCCAGGCCATGGACCGTAAAGCGGTCGTCGACCCGCAGCGCGGCGGTCAGTCGCCCATCGCCGCAGCCGAGATGGACGACGATCCCGCCTTGGCAGCCGGACGCGTCGAGGATCTGCTTGGCTGCCTTGTCATCCTGACTTGCCGCCGTCGCGGTGCCAGCCAATAGGCATGTAGCAAACGTCACCAGGGCACACAATTTGATGGTACGATCGAGTTTCATCTTGCAGGAATTCCCTTCTTGAAAGAGAGCGCCGCAACCGACGTGCCGCGGCAGTTTCGCCCCACAGTATAGCATTTAGCCCCCGGTGAATACACCGGGGGTTTGCTGTGAATACACCGGGGGTTTGCTGTGAATACACCGGGGGTTTGCTGTGAATACACC
>JABMRB010000954.1 GCA_013202865.1 Candidatus Nealsoniibacteriota bacterium
CCGCCGAACCCGGCCACGAACAGGCAGGCCACGCCGACCAGCGCCAACAGGCTCGCCTGCATCATCGAGGTCTGGCTGCCCTGCATTTCGTCGTTTTCCATCACCGGTAACCCGGTCAAGCCGATCTTGATTCGGCCGGGATCCGGGCAGCGCCGCTCGACGTTGGCGACCAGTTGTCGCAGGGCCTCGATCGGTTCGGCGTTTTGCGCGAGGCTCCCGTTGTCTTCGCCGGCCAGCCGCAGGAAGACCAGGCCGATGCGGCCTTCGTCGAAGAGGAAATAGCGGGAATCGAAGTCGCTGAGCGCGGCGAAGTCGTCGGACATCTCCGGACATGGCGAATGGTTTCCGCCACGACCTTCCAACTCCGCCAGCATACTTGTCGAGAGCCGATCCAATTCGACCGCAGCCGCCGCCTTCTCGGCTGCATCGCCGCCTTCGAGCCGGGCGTTCATGCCGCGGATCATGTTGCCCAGGCTCAGCCGGGCCCAGTCGTTGTCGTGGTCGATCGGCGTCACCCGGGCGAGGAACCGCTCGACGTCCTCGAGTTGTTTCGGATCTTTGACGTGATACAACCCCTTGCGGCGGGCACGCGACAGGTCGACCTCGTGCAGCACGGCCTGGAACAAGCGGTCGTGGGGCTGAAGTTCGTCGGCCAGTTCCTCGAGCACCGGGACGACTTCGTCCCGGCCGGCTCCCTCGACGACGATCACCACGTCGTCCTTGGCGCCGAACTCGTCGACGTACTCGATCCACCGGCGGTTGAAGCTGCTCTCGGAGTTAATCAGATCGAGCCGGCTGGTATGGAACCCGAGCCGGTTGACGCTGAGCCCCAGCGCAACCACAGCGGCGCCGATCCCCAGTGCGAGCGTAGGGATCGGAAAGCGAAGCACCAGCCGCGTGATCCAAGCCAGCGGCCGGGCCAACAACGACGGTTCTGCCAGCGGCGTCCTTTCCGCGGCCATGGTGTCCTTTTAACACGAACGGCTTCCCTGCCGTAGCGGAGAAAGCCTGGGCCTTTGCGATCCTCTTGTCCGGTTCCGTATTGTTCTTTAGCCGGCACCCCGGCTCCTAGACCGACAGAAGAACCTGTATTATAGTCAACTGACGCACCTGCGGCAAGACGGATCGAGAGCGCAGCGGATGCCACAACTCGTTGACACGCAACCACTTGCGTCGTTGAGTGCGTGCTCGACCGGTTGGCCATGCCGATTGTTGAGAAACCCTGCAAGTCGGCCCAAAGCTATCGTCCGATGCATGCACGGGCCAGGAGTCCACTCCCGGGGACATTGGATTTGCTACGGCCAGAAAGGACCACAACCATGGAAAAGCCAACTTCCGGGATCTCCTCGGTTCACAGAGCCGAGCATCCTGCCCACGGTAAGCTGACACCGCTAGCAACCGCGCTGAGCTTCGCTGTGCCGCCGCTTCTGCTGGTCGCGTGTCTCGTCCTGGCGCCCGATTGCGCGAACGCAGCCGAGCGCGACGAAAGCGAAACCGTTGACACGTCTAGCCCGCGGGCGACTTTGGAGAGCTTCCTCGATGCCTGCAGTGAGATCCACCGGCTGATCAAAACGGACGAGCAATTCGACCGCACGGCACCGGATCGTGCCGAACTTCTCGAGCGGATTCTCGATTGCCTTGACACGAGCGATTCGGAGGACTTCGGGCCTGTGGAGCGTGTCGTCGAAGCGGCCGTGTGTCTGAAGGAGATCCTCGATCGCCAGGCACTGCCGCCCTGGGAGGAGATCCCCGACGAGGAGGCCATTGAGGCCGCCGGTGGGCCTGAGAAGCTCTCCGATTGGCAAGTTCCGGGTATCCCGATCACGATCGCCCGAGTTGAAGAAGAGGGGCCGCATCAAGGTGAGTATCTTTTTGCGCCCGAGACGGTAGACGGCGCGCTAAAGTACTTCAAACGGATCGAGTTCAAGCCGTATCGCACCGACGGGCCGGAAGTATCCAGGGGGTTCCATCGCCGTTATCGCTCCGTCGTGGCGATGGAATACGAGAAAATCAAAGCGGCCGACACGTCGAGCCCGCGGGCCACGTTGAAGAGCTTCATCGACGGCTGCAACGAAATCCACGAACTCATCCGCTCTGCCAAACACTTCGATCGATATGCACCGGAGCATGCCGTCGTGGCCGCACGGGTTATGGATTGCGTCGACACGAGCGAACTTCCGGCCTTCGCCCGCGAGCGACGTGCCGCCGAAGTAGCCATCTGCCTGAAGGAGATCCTGGACCGCGAAGAACTGCCGCGTTGGGAAGAGATTCCCGACTTCGAGGACATTGAAGCCGCCGGCGGATTCGAGAAACTGTCGCATTGGCGGCTTCCGGGCACGCGAATTACAATCACTCGAGTCGAGGAAGGGGCACATCGGCACGAGTACCTCTTCTCGCCCGGCACCGTGGATCGCGCAGTCGAGTATTTCAAACAGATCGAGTCCAAACCGTATCGCGTAGGAGACGACGGGCCCAAGGTGTCCGAGGGCCTTTATCGGTGGTATATGTCCTCGCCGGGCCATCCGGCGCTGGCGGCCGTTGTCGAGCGTTTGCCGGACTCGATGCGGTTCGGGCGAACGTGTGGACTGGCGAACTGGAAATGGCCCGGCATTCTCGTGACGGTGCTGATCGCAATCACGCTGATGGCAACGGCCTACCGGTTGCAAGCTTCGCTGACGAAGCCATGGCGCGAGAAAGGGCTGTTTCGGTATTGGCTGTCGTTGCTGTTTCCGATTACCGCCATGCTAACCCCGTTGCTCTTTCAGTACGTCGCGGAGCGTTACTTGACCATGCGGGGCATGCCACTCTACATCGTCAACTTCGCCGCCACGACAACGGCGTTGCTAGCCGCCGTCATCGTCGTCTTCGCGACTACCACCAGGATCGCCGAGAGCATCATCGCCTCCCCACGCATCAACCCTCAAGGACTCAACGCCCAACTTATTCGGATTGTCTCCAAGCTAACGAGCCTGGCCGCCGTGACGGGTGTCTTTCTCGCCGGAGGACAATACCTGGGTATCCCCGTCACCACACTCCTGGCAAGTGCCGGAATCGGCGGCCTGGCAATCGCGTTCGGGGCACAAGACTCGCTCAGGACGCTGTTCGGAACGCTGATGCTGATGGGCGACAAGCCGTTTCGCGTCGGCGAGCGAATCATCTTCGACAAGTACGACGGTGTGGTGGAGGACATCGGCCTGCGCTCCACGAAGGTTCGCCTGCTGACCGGGCATCAGGTCACCGTCCCCAACGGCCATCTGGCCCAGACCGACATCGAGAACGTGGGACGCCGACCGCACATCCGCAAGATCGCAGATATCCACATCCCCCTGGACACGTCGCGAGAGAGAATCGAGCAGGCACTTGCGATCATCCGCACCGCACTGAAGGACCACGAAGGCATGGACCCGGAATTCCCGCCACGGGTCTTCTTCACCGACTTCAAACCCACGGCCTTCAACATCCGAGTGATCTACTGGTACACCCCGGCCCTTTACTGGGATTTCCTGGCGTTTGGCGAACGGGTCAACCTGGAGATCTTCCGCGCGTTCGACGAGCAAGGGATCCAGTTCTCGCTGCCCTTCAGGGTCACGAACACGTCGCTCGATAGCGAAGCAGCGCCGGTAGAGGTAAAAATGGTGGACGTGGGGCAGGCACAATAGAATCGCCATTGCCTGTGATCCTTCTGATCCTATAATGGACCGTTCCCGGATGATAGACCATTCCCGGATGCTGGGCCGTCGGCCCGGACTGCACGACAATCGACCGATTCGGCGCCAACTGCACAGGTGAATCAGGATGGGTGACGTCTGGATTGCATTGGCACTGACGGTCTTCGCCGGAATGGCCACCAGTATCGGCAGTGCGATCGCGTTCTTTGCCAAGCGGACAAACTACCGGTTCCTGTCGGTGGCCACCGGCTTCTCGGCCGGCGTGATGCTCTATGTGTCGTTCGTCGAGATCTTCGTCAAGGGCACCGACTCGCTCGTCGACGCCTACGGGCCTTATTGGGGACACTGGATCAACGCGGCGTCGTTTTTCGGGGGAATTCTGCTGATCGGGATCATCGACGTCCTCATCCCCTCGGCAAGTAACCCCCACGAAACGCACACGGAGCAGGAGACCACGCCGCTGCACGACGATTCGGCCCCGCTGCCGGACTTCGACGCCATCGCTGCCGATCCGGCGCACGCCGCCGCCGGCGCCCACGACCACCGCGTCGACGATGCGAAACTCTTGCGGATGGGGATGTTCACGGCCCTGGCCATAGGGATCCACAATTTCCCGGAGGGTCTGGTCACGTTCCTCGCCGCGCTGGAAGACCCCAGCGTCGGCGTCGCAATCGCCATTGCCATCGCGCTGCACAATATCCCCGAAGGCATTAGTGTGTCCGTGCCCATATTCTACGCCACCGGCAACAGGAAGAAGGCGTTTATCTACTCGTCGCTGAGCGGTCTGGCGGAACCGGTGGGTGCCGTCATCGCGTACGTCGTGTTGAGGTCCTTCCTAGGCGGCGAGATTCCGCCCCTGGTGATGGGCGCGCTCTTCGGCGGCGTGGGGGGAATCATGGTCTACATCAGCCTCGACGAACTGCTGCCCACCAGCCGGGCCTACGGCAAGGGCCACGACAGCCTCTTCGGTCTGGTGGCCGGCATGGCCGTCATGGCGCTGAGCCTGTTGCTGATGAAATGAATGTAGTCGTCTCGCTCCGCGAGACGAAGCCTGATCTCGCGGAGCGAGATCGCTACTCAGAAGGAGACGCCATCATGATCGAACCACGGATTCGCGAGAACGTTTGTCTCAACGCCCATCCCGAGGGTTGTCTTGCCCAGGTGAAGGACCAGATCCGCTACGTGACGACCCACGACAGAATTGCCGGCCCCCAACGAGTGCTGATTATCGGCGCTTCCAACGGCTATGGCCTGGCCGCCCGGATCGTTTCGACGTTTGCCTCCGGAGCGGCAACCATCGGCGTCGCCTACGAACGCCCGGCCAAGGGAAAACGAGCCGCCTCGGCCGGTTGGTACAACAACGAAGCCTTCACCTCGATGGCTCAGGATCACGGGCACCAGACTTGGGATATCAACGGCGACGCCTTCTCCGGCGAGATCAAGGCACAGGCCTCGGACCTCATTCGCGAGAACCTGGGGAAGATCGATTTCCTGGTCTACAGCATCGCCGCACCACGCCGTCTCGATCCGCAAACAGGCGAGGTCTATTCTTCCGCGATCAAACCGATCGGCGAGCCCTTTACCGCCAAGACCGTCGATTTTCTCACGGGCCAGCTCCGCGAAGAAACCTGCCAGCCGGCCACCGCCGAGCAAGTGGACCAAACGATCAAGGTCATGGGTGGCGAAGACTGGAAGCTGTGGGTCGAGCAACTCCTGCAGGACGGCCTGCTGGCCGAGGGCTTTCAAACGATTGCCTTCTCCTACATCGGACCGGAGGTGACCCGGGCTATCTACCGCGACGGCACGATCGGGGAGGCCAAGAAGGACCTCGAACAGCACGTCGCGCTCATCAACGACGTCCTGGCGCCGTTGCCCGGCCGCGCGGTGATCGGCGTGCAGAAGGCCCTGGTCACCCGGGCCAGTGCCGTGATCCCGGCGGTGCCGCTGTACGTTTCGCTGCTCTACAAGGTGATGAAGGCCAAGGGCCTGCACGAGAACTGTATCCAACAGATCTACCGGCTCTATCGCGGTTTTCTCTTCTGCGGCGAACCGGCTGCAACCGACGAACTGGGCCGTCTGCGCCTGGACGATTGGGAGATGCGCCCCGACGTGCAGGCCGAAGTGGCCCAGCTATGGCAACAGGTTACCCCCGACAACATCAACCAACTGGCCGACCTGGACGGCTTCCGCGAGGAGTTCCTGCGGCATCACGGATTCGGCATTGCGGGGATCGACTACAGCCGGGACGTGGCGCTGTAGCCGATCAATCGGCCAGGTGAACGGGTAGCCGCGACACGTTTCCGCCGCTTGCGGCTTCGCAGTTACTCGCATGCCGCTACGAAGCCGCAAGCGGTCCTCGCCTCCGGTTATTCCTCTTGTGTTTTTCTTGCGTTTTTTGTGACAACAACTCACCTGTGACAGACTACTACTCGCCTGTCGCGGGCCCGGGCTTCCATAACCGGTCGCCTGCCGTTATGCTAGGGGCACGCCCCGTGCGAAAACTGCCACCGCCATCCAACCGCTTTCACGTTTCATTTCAGAAGAAGGAGAACCCCCATGAAGAAGCTTCTGCTCGTTGCAACCTGCCTCTTGTCACTGCTCGCACTTGCGATGCCCTCGCAGGCCGGCGCCGAAGACGACGTCCTGATCTGCGATTTCGAGGCAGCAAACTACGGCGACTGGAAAGTCGAAGGCGAGGCCTTCGGCAAGGCCCCGGCCAAAGGTACGCTCGGCGGCCAGATGCAGGTCACCGGTTTTGAAGGCAAGGGACTAGTCAACTCGTTCCTCGGCGGCGACGAGCCGATGGGCAAGCTCACCTCGCCCGAGTTCACCATCGAGCGGGACTACATCAAGTTCCTCATCGGTGGCGGCGCACATAAGGGTAAGACCTGCATGAACCTGCTCGTTGACGGCGAAGTCGTCCTCTCCGCCGTGGGGCCCAACACTCAGGCAGGCGGCAGTGAGTTCCTCAACTGGGAAAACTGGGACGTCAAGAAATACAAGGGCAAGAAGGCCGTGCTGCAGATCGTCGACGACGCGTCCAGCGGCTGGGGCCACGTCAACGTCGATCAGATCTCGCAGAGCAACACGCAAGCCAAGAAGAAACCGTTCGTCGCACCGCCAAGACGCGGCGGCGAAACGCCTCATCTGGAGAGTGCCCAAGAGATCAAGATCACGGGCAAGTACATCATCTTCCCCGTCTCGAACAAAGGACAACGTGGCCGGATGACGATCGTCGTCGGCGATCAGCTCGTCCACGCTCTCGACTGCGATTTCCCGCCGAACAAGGACGCCATCGACTGGTGGACCTATCTCGATATGTCGGAATACGTCGGCAAGACCGCGAAGGTCGTCGCCAAAGCGGCACCTGAGATCTGCGAGATGTTCGAGTCGAGCGACGAAATCCGTCACCTCATGCCGCTCTACGACGAAGCGTTTCGTCCCCAGTTCCATATCAGCCAGATGCGCGGCTGGAACAACGACCCGAACGGAATGTGCTACTACGACGGCGACTACCACTTCTTCTGGCAGTGCAACCCGGCCGGCCGCGGCTGGGCCAATATGTACTGGGGACACGCCACCAGCCCCGATATGGTCCACTGGACCGAGCACGACCGGGCGTTGCGATCCTTCGGCGACAACGTCGAGAATCGGCATCCCAAGATGGCCGACCGCAACTGCTTCTCGGGTAGTGGAAACGTCGACCTGCTCAACACGGCCGGTTGGCAGAAGGGCGACGAGAAGACGATTGTCCTCGCGTTCACCGACACCGGTTGCGGCGAAGCACTTGCCTACTCCAACGACCGCGGCAAGACGTGGAAGTATTACGAGAAGAACCCGGTCATTACGCACCGGGGCCGCGACCCGAAACTGATGTGGTACGAGCCGGGTAAACACTGGGTGATCGCCGTCTATGACGAGGACCCGAAGGCCGGCGGCCGCAACATCGCCATCTATACCAGCAAAGACCTCAAAGAGTGGAAACGCGAGAGCAATATCCCGGGTTACTTCGAGTGTGCCGAGATCTTTGAACTGCCGGTCGACGGCGACCCGACCAAGACCAAATGGGTAATCTACGCCGCGGACGCACAATACGCGTTCGGACATTTCGACGGCAAGAAGTTCACGCCCGAGCACGAAGGAAAACACCGCGTCCACTTCGGTAACTACTACGCCTCGCAGTGTTTCAGCAACAGCCCCGACGG
>JABMRB010000955.1 GCA_013202865.1 Candidatus Nealsoniibacteriota bacterium
CAGCGAATTCCCGGCCGCGGCCAGAAGGTCGAGCCGTTGATCGAAGACCACCTGACCATGGATAGTTGGCCCAAGTTCCTGCATCCTTATCCGTTAAGTGAAAACTATTTCCTCGTCTCGTGCAAGCCCGGGCCCGACGACCTTTGGGGCATCTACCTGGCCGACGTCTTCGACAACATGGTGCTGCTCAACGAGTTGGAGGGTTACGCCCTGCTGGAACCGATCCCGTTTCAGAAGCGAGCCACCCCGCCGGTGATTCCCGACAGGGTCGTGCCGGGCGCCCGGACCGCGTTGGTTTACATGGAGAACGTCTACGAAGGCCCGGGCTTGAAGGGCGTCCCCCGGGGAAGCGTCAAGAAGCTGAGGCTGTTTACCTACCATTTCGTTTATCAGAAGCTGGCCGGGATCAACCACCGGATCGGCGCCGACGGCCCGTGGGAGCCAAAGCGGGTGTTGGGTACCGTTCCGGTGGAGGAGGACGGGTCGGCCATGTTTCGCGTGCCGGCGAATGTGCCGATTTCGATTCAGCCTCTGGACGCCGACGGCAAAGCCCTGCAATTGATGCGGAGCTGGACCACGGCCATGCCCGGCGAAATCGTTTCCTGCGTGGGCTGCCACGAGAAACAGAACTCCACGCCGCCGAACCGCAACACAATCGCCGCGAAGCTGGCCCCCGCGAAGATCGAGCCGTGGCACGGCCCGCTGCGCGGCTTCAGCTTCCGCCGCGAGGTCCAGCCCGTGCTGGATAAATACTGCGTAAGCTGCCACGACGGCACACAGCAGCCGGGCAAGATGGCACTGCCCGATCTCCGCGGCGAGCAAGGTAAGTTCGTCGTGTTCAAGGGCGGAGATTGTGAGCCTCGCGTGATCGTCGGCGTGCCCCGGGAGGAATTGCACAAGAGGTGGGCAGGCGTGTTCCAGCCGTCCTACTTCGAACTCCGCCGCTACGTTCGGGTCGGCGGGCTGGAGAGCGACATCCGCTTGTTGGACGCCGCCGAATTCGGGGCAGAAACGTCCGAGTTGGTGCAAATGTTGCAGAAGGGACACCACGGTGTGGAGCTCGACGCGGAGGCCTGGGAACGATTGTTTGTCTGGATCGATCTCAACGCACCTTGCCACGGCACATGGCGGGAGACGGTCGGCGTCGAGCGGACCGAGCGGGATCACCCCAGGCGGATCAAGCTGCGGGAACTCTATGCGGGCGTCTCCGGCGAAGACCCCGAGGCCTATCCCGCGCCGGACCCGACGCCCGTCGAGGAGGTCCGCCGACCAGAGGTCGAGGCGGTCGAGCCTATGCCGCAACCGAACGATCCAGTGAAGATCCCCGAGGTCGCCGGCTGGCACTTCGACCGACGGGAGGCGCAGCGGCGCCAATCGGCCGCCGGGGTGACCGAGCGGACCATCGATTTCGGCGGCGGCGTCAAGCTCGAGATGGTCCTGATCCCGGCCGGCAAATTTGCCATCGGCGATCCCAGCGGCGACGACGACGAGCGCCCGCTGGCTGCGGTTCAGATCGAAGAGCCGTTCTGGATGGGCCGGTTCGAGGTGACCAACGAGCAATACGCCCGGTTCGACCCCGCGCACGACAGCCGGTTCGAGCACAAGGGCTCGTGGGTATTCTCGGAACATCACCTCGGCTGGCCGGTGAATCGCCCCAAGCAGCCGGTGGTTCGCGTCTCGCAGCAGGAGGCTGTGGCGTTTTGCGGCTGGCTGTCGCAGCAACTCGGCCAACAGGTGAGTTTGCCCACGGAGGCCCAGTGGGAATACGCGTGCCGGGCCGGTAGCGCCGATCCGCTCTCCTACGGCGACGTCGACGTCGACTTCTCGAAGCTGGCCAATATGGCCGACGCGACCATGCGCCAATTGGCCTACGACACCGACGGTCGCCATACGGCCGATCTGGTCCCGCGCGACGACCGTTACAACGACTCCGCGCTGGTCACCGCCGACGTGGGCAGCTACCTGCCGAACGCCTGGGGGCTTCACGACATGCACGGCAACGTCTGGCAGTGGACCCGCTCTGCCTACCGGCCCTATCCGTACGCGGCCGACGACGGTCGCAACGCCCCGGCAGACGACGAGCCGGTGACGGTCCGCGGCGGTTCCTGGCGCGACCGCCCCAAGCGGTGCCGCTCGGCCTCCCGATTAAGCTACCCGGCCTGGCAACGGGTCTTCAACGTCGGCTTCCGCGTGGTAATCCAAGAGCCGAATTGATTGGTTTGGGGTCGCCGTGTAGGGCGGATCTCCGATCCGTCCCCAATACGGTGCGACACCATGCGATGGCAGTGGAAGACGGATTACAAATCCGTCCTACTCATCTTCAAAGGTCACCGGCTGCTGAAGCAGTTCGGCCAGACGGGCGAGGTAATCCGTGCGAGCAATTTCGATTGCACCGAATCGGGCCGTGTGCGGGGTGAGCTGTTGGATGTCCAATACGCCGTAGTGTCGGCGGCGGAGATGCTCAACCAGATGGACCAAGGCCACTTTCGAGGCGTCGCCGACGCAGTGGAACTTCGACTCGGCCGCAAACAGTCCACCGATCGCCACGCCGTACGTCCCGCCGGCCAATTTCCCCCGGTGCCAGACCTCGACGCTGTGGGCATTACCCAGTTCGTGAAACCGGGTGTAGGCCTCGATCATCTCCGGCGTCAGCCAGGTTCCGCCGCGGCGGCTGGGGCCGGTTGCACAGCCGCGGATCACACCGGCGAAATCGCGATCGCGGGTGACCTCAAACCGACCGCTGCGGCAGGTCCGCGCCAGCCGTCGCGGCACGTGGAAGCGGTCCAGCTCGATGATCGCCCGCGGGTCGGGCGACCACCAGGGGATCGGTGCGTCGAACTCAGACATGGGCCAAGGGAAGATCCCGTGCCGATACGCATCCAGCAGCCACGCCGACGACAGTTCACCGCCGAACCCGATCAGCCCTTCCATATCGGCCTCCTCGGCCGGCGGAAAGAATCGCGATGGGGGGAGGATGCTCATGGGGTGGGTTCGGGGTTGGCGGGCAAAGCAGGCGTCCGCAATCGAAACGTGCGATACTAGTCTAACGCCCGCCGGTGCGATATGCTACTATGGTGGTAGGCTTGGTCGTCCTGGCGGCCGAAGACTCACCGCCCGTGACATAGCACGTGCAAACCGACAGAGGTACGACCGATGAGTATTGACGTGAAGCAAGCAGTCGGCATCGCACTGAAGTTCGCCGACGACATGTTCGCCAATGATAGGATAATCGATGCGCGGCTGGAGGAAGTCGAACGCGCGGAGTGCGAATCGAAATGGCTCGTGACGCTGAGTTTTGTGCGGGAACCGGTTAAGGCGTCGGAAGCGTTTGCTGCACCGACTCGCGAATACAAGATCTTTGCGATTCAGGTTCAAACCGGTGACGTGGAGTGGATGAAGATCAGGCAACCGGTATGACGGACCCCAGTATCCGCCTCATTCAGCGTTTTCGTTCTCGAGGAGTGCTCGTCGATACGAACATTCTGCTGCTGCATTTCGTGGGAACCCTCGATCCGGAACTGATCCCGCGATTCAAGCGTACCAATCAGTTCACCGTTGACGACTATCATCTGCTACGGCGGATTCTCGACCGCTTCACTTGCATCGTGACGACGCCGAACGTGCTGACCGAAGTGAGTAACCTCTGTGGTCAACTCGGCGAGCCGAGAAAGACCGAGTGTTTTCGAGAATTCGGAAAGGGCATTCAGACGCTCGACGAGAAGTACGTGCAGAGCACGACCGCTACGCAAGAGGAGACATTCCCCAAACTGGGGCTGACCGATTCGGGCATCCTCCATCTCGCCCAAGGGGCCTACCTGGTTCTCACCGACGATTTCACATTGTACCAACTCCTGGAGAACGCAAGCATCGCCGTGTTGAACTTCAACCACCTTCGACGAATCGAGTTGGCTTAGCTGTTTCGGGAGGTCGACGGTGATGCGACGGTCTACGTCAACTACCGCCGCAAGGCCGGGTGAGAACGTCGTGGCCGTCCGCGTCGATCACTCCCAGATTACGGAGTTGTTCCTCGGCGGGATCGTTCGGCCCGTGTTGTTGATTGGGAAGTAGCGAGTGAGTTTGCCACGCGGCGGGCGGGACGCTACACTGGGAGCGCTCTGACAGGGGGCGACCGAAAAATAGCTTTCCTGTTTCAGGCGGTGGGTGACTCGACCCCAGCCACCCAGCCGCCACGTCGGGCAAGCCCGACCGCTAAACGGTGATCGATGAACCGACGCCCGAACCACAGGGACGTACTGATGCGAATCTCCATTCTCGCGATGATCTTGCTCGTCGCCCTGCCGGCATCCGCCCAATCGCCGGACAACGCCCGCCGACCGCAAAACGACGACGATCTGCAACGCTGGTTGCAGAACATGGTCTGGCATCACCGTTTCACAACGGCCGAGATCGCCGCGGCCACTGGGCTGTCGGTCGACGAAATCGCCGCGGCGGTGAAACGGTTCGATGTCCGTGCCCAGACGAAACCGGTCCGCCCGGACGACGCGCCGCTGTTGGTGCTGCCCTACCCGGGCGGACGCCATCCGCGGATCGGGTTCCTCGACGGGGCGGTCCGGCCACAACGGGAGACCAAAGTCAGCGTCTTCCTGCCCTGGGACGAAACGGCCTACGTGGTCGTCGACGTGCCCGAAGCCATCTGGCACAAGACGACCGGCGATCGCGAACTGCTCTATCTGGCCCATACGCACATCCCGACAATTTTCTCGTTCCCAGGCTCTGCCTGGGAACGCAATGTCTTGGAGGCTCCGCCTCCGAAAGCAGCAAGTCAGCGTCACCCCTTACGGTACCGCGAACTCCGCTTCACCGAGGCGGAGCCTCGCGGCATAGCGTTCCCAGGCGGAGCCTGGGAACGAGAAATCTGGTGCATTTCACGCACGCTACCCGGCTCGTCGTCGTCGGTAGATTGCGAGCATCGCCATGGCGGCTGCCGCGGCGGCCAGCAGCGTGATACTGCCTGGCTCGGGCACGGCGTTGAGTACGCCCACGCCTTCGCTGAGCCGGAAATCGTAGCCGCCGGAATTGACCGTGACCCAGGCGTCCAGGATGCCGTTACCCAGCGAATCGGTGTAGGTGCCGTCGTTGATCCCGGGCACGTCGACCAGCCGGACGAATCGGACGTCGTCCAGATCGAGCAGGCCGTCGGCGACCAGCGGATTGGTTGCCAGTTCGGCGAGTTCGAACGGGGTGCCCCAGCCGTTGAGGTGTTTGCCGGCCAGGTTGTAGACGTTCGTTTCGTCGATGCTTCCGGTTCCCGTTCCCCAGGTGGCGTCGATGTAGTCTGTGTTGAGCGAAACGGCGTCGAAGCGGGCGAAATTCACACCGTCGGTCGACACCTCGACGTAGGCTAGTTCAGCCACCAGGCCGGTGGTGGGGTCGAGGTCGAAGTCGGCCCCGTTCTCGAACACGGCGAAGTCGGGCCCGTCGCCGTTGCGGATCGCTCGGGGGAAACCGACGGTGATCGAGCCGGGCGCGTCGTGGCCGATGAAGCCGTACTCGTCGGTCGTGTCGCTCGGGTTGCCGCTGTAGGGCTGTGTTGCCCCGGAGTAATCCGGGATCTTACCTGCTTCCGGCTGGTTGTTCGGGTCGTAGAGATCGCCCAGCGACCCGATGCCGGTGATCGGGCTGGCGTAACCGAGTTCGGGTTTCAGTACGCCGTCTGGCCATGTGGCGAAGACACCCACACCCGGCGCCGGCGAGTAGTCGATGATCGAGTCGGCCCACACGACGATTCTCGGGTCGGTGTTGCCGATCGGCGAATCGTGAGGATTGCCGGGATCGTTGGAGTGGACGGAATAGGGACCGGCAGCGGCGGCAACGGCCGCCCAGAGCAGAACCGCCCCGAAAGATAGCATCTTGAACATAACTGAATCTCCTTGTGTCTTGTAACCTTCAACAAAGCAAACGAACTATCGGGCTTCCCATGGAAAAGTGGCCATGCGCGTAACGCTAGCGTCCGAGTTTCCCAAGGTTGGAAGCTGCTGCGAGAGGTTTTGCTGCCTCGCCGAATTGATCCAGGCGGAGAGCGAAGGCCGACGGCGGTCTTCACTCCGCAGAACCTCCGTCCCTCGAGGAGGCATTGCGTCAAACGGTGGAAGGTAGGTCTTCTGACTCCCGAGTCGGGGTCGGCCCGGCCTTCTCGCCGTCCGGGAGCGAACTCCCGGGCGACAATGGCCAAAAGAATGGGCCGTCCTGCTTACACTCGGTTACAGCGGCGGGGCCGTCCCGGATTTACACCGGAGTTCCCTGTTCGTCGGCCCTTCAGTCGAAGAGGCCGACCACCTACACACCGTAACAATATCCTAAATATAGCGATCCGCGGGGAATTGTCAAGCAGGGCGATCCAGCCGACGGGCGGGGTTGTCAAGGATTTTCCGGATAAAATCGCTCGATATCCTTGGGCGCGTCGACCAATTGGCTGGTTGAAAAGGCGTTGATTCGCGAATGGCCAGCGGATCTGTCGATAAGAGCCTGTAGCGGTTGAAGCCTCACAGCGAGAATTCGCGGCATCTTCTCCCGTATCGTCCGCAGCCACCATCAATGGTAAAATGGCTGTGTCCCACTAGTGTTGATTGTTCGCGCAAGCTCGGAACAGATCATGGCCACCGTTTCTGTCAATCCTGAACTCATCGACTGGGCCATTGATCGGTCCGGCCTGACGGTTGACGATTTGACCAACAAGTTTCCGAAGTTGCGGCAGTGGCAAACGGAAGAAGAACAGCCGACACTCAGACAGCTTGAGGACTTCGCCCGCCGGACGCTGACTCCTCTGGGCTACCTGTTTCTGTCGTCGCCGCCTGAAGAGAAGTTGCCGATCCCGGATTGTCGAACGATTGGCGATACTC
>JABMRB010000956.1 GCA_013202865.1 Candidatus Nealsoniibacteriota bacterium
CGAAGCTTGGCGCGGCGGACCGCGTCGATGCTGCCGCCGGTCGAGACATGCATCAGGTGGTATCGTCCGCCGGTGGCCTCGGCCAATGCGATGTCGCGGCTGGCCATCACGTCCTCAGACGCCGGCGGGATGCCCGACAGCCCGAGGATCAGCGAGGTGAGCCCTTCGTGCATCACGCCCCGTTCGCTCAGTTCGGCGATTTCCACGTGGTTCATCACGGGCTTGTCGAACATCAGGCAATACTCGAACGCCCGGCGCATCAACTCGGCGTTGTAGATCGGGGCCCCGTCGTCGCTGAAGGCCACGGCCCCGGCCTCGACCAGTTGTCCGATCTCGGCCAGCTCCTTGCCTTCGCGGTTTTTGCTCACACAGGCGACCACGAAGACGTTGCAGTTATCGGCCCGGGCGGCCTGGCCGTGGACGAATTCGACGGTCCCCCGGCTGTCGATCGGTGGATCGGTGTTGGGCATGCAGGCGATCGACGTGAACCCGCCGGCCAGTGCGGCGGCCGTGCCGGTGGCGATCGTCTCGTCGTCTTCGAAGCCCGGCTCGCGGAGATGGACGTGCATGTCGAACAGCCCGGGCGAGACGATCCGGCCGGTCGCGTCGATGACCGTCTCCTGGCCGTTGGGTTCGGCGTCGTACGCAGCGATACGGCCGTCTTCGATCAGCAGGTTGGTCACGCGGTCCACGTGCTGGCTGGGGTCGATGACGCGGCCGTTCTTGATGAGGATGTTTGGCATGGGAGTGGGTAGTGGGCGGTGGGCAGTGGATAGTGAAGTATGTCAGGACGTGTCTGACACCCGTTATAGACGATCATCCTTCTTGGTGTGCAGAAACGAACTCGTCGACCGTAATACCCGCCTGACGTATGGCGCCGCGCAGCGTTCCGACGGCCAACTCCTTGTGCATGGGAATGACGCAACCTTGGTCGCCGCGCCGAAGCACGACGTGGCTTCCTTTCTGACGGACCGCCGCGAACCCGAGTCGCTCGAAAGCCTTCACGGCCTCCCGGCCCGAAATGTGCGGCAACTCAGCCATTGACTGCCACCTCGAACGTGGTCAGGATTGGACGCGGGTTCTCCTTCAGTGGGAACTCCTCCAGGTAGACCTCGGTGGCTTCACGTAGGTTCTCGATGGCCTCTTCGATCGTATTGCCCTGGCTGGTTGTGCCCGCTTCCGGACACTCGGCCACGTACCACTGCCCCTCCTTGTGGATAACGGCGGTGAAGGTCATGTTCGTGCTCACGGGGTGAGTAGTTAGTAGCGGGCAGTGGATAGCGATTGCGAAGCCGCAAGCGGCCTTCATTCATCATTCATCATTCTTCATTCCCTTTCCCCCGCGACCAACGACAACACCGCCATCCGCACGGCCACGCCGTTGGTGACCTGCTCGAGGATGGCTGAATTGGCGCCGTCGGCGACGGCGGGGGTGATCTCGACGCCGCGGTTGATCGGGCCGGGGGCCAGGATCAGGATGTCGTCTTTGGTCCTCGCCATCCGGTCGCGGTTCATTGCGTAGAGATGGGCGTACTCGCGGACCGACGGGAACGGGCTGCTGTGCTGCCGCTCGAACTGGATCCGCAACAGGTTCAAGACGTCGACCCGTGGCAGAATCTCGTCGAGACTGTACGAATACTCCACGCCGATCTCGGCCCAACGCGGCGAAACGAGTGTCGAGGGGCCGCACACGATCACGTGGGCTCCGAGCTTCTTCAGCCCCCAGATATTCGACCGGGCCGTGCGGCTATGCGCGATGTCGCCGACCATCGCAACGGTTAGCCCCTCGACCGAGCCGCGGCGCTCGCGGATGGTCATGATGTCCAATAGCCCCTGGGTGGGATGCTCGTGCGGCCCGTCGCCGGCGTTGATCACGCTGCAATCGAGGTTCTGGGCCAGCAGTTGTGGTGCGCCGGGTGTGCGATGCCGGACGATGACCACGTCGACGCCCATGGCTTCGATATTCTTGGCCGTGTCGATGAACGTTTCGCCCTTGGAGAGGCTGCTGGTGGAGGCCGAGAAATCGACCGTGTCGGCCCCCAACCGCCGGGCAGCCAAGGCGAAACTGGTCCGCGTCCGGGTGGAATTCTCGAAGAACAGGTTCACGCACGTCTTGTCGACCAGCAGCGGGATCTTCCGCCGGCGCTCAGCCATGGTCTGCTTGAAAAGCACGGCCCGGTCGAGGATCACCGTGATTTCCTCGGCCGATAGCTCCTCCAGGCCCAGTAGATGGCGGCGTGTCCAGGTGGCCGGGACGGACTCAAAGTCTAGTGTTTCAGTGCTCATTGCGAAGTCTTACCTTCTCTGGCGGCGGGCGGCAGGGCCTAACGTGCGGGGACAGACGGGGCCCCGGATGATTTTAGCAACCGCCCGGAATGCTGCAACCGGCCCCTTCCTATAGAATGTCTATGGGGATGGCTAGGGACTCGGGGAACAGCATCATCCCGAGCCCCGAATCCCGAGCCCCCAGCCCCCTTGTTTCCAGTACAATTACGGTTTCGGTAACAGTTCACGCTTTCAGCTTGAGATCAAGAGATGGCCGATTTGGCAGACGTAACGATTCTGATCGCTTGCGGTGACCGAGACGCCGCACAACGTCGGGCGGAGATGCTCCGCGAGGCGGGGGCCACGGTCTGGCTCGATTCGGGCGAAATCCCGCAGAACGAGCAACCCGAGGTGATTCTGGCCGACGGGGGGGATCCGCCCGAGCCTGCGACCGCCGGCGTTGTCCGAATCGCTGCCGAAGGCCCGGGCGATGTGCGACTGCCGGGCGATGTGCGACTGCCGAGCGATGTGCGACTGCCGAGCGACGCCACCGACCGGGAGTTGCGTCTGGCCTGCGAGCTGTTGGCTCAGATTGTCCGGCTCCGCCGCCAACAAGACGAGGGCGACCAGCTCCGGCGCCGGCTGGCCGAGCAGTCGCTGAGCGATCCGCTGACCGGGCTACCCAACCGCCGCGCATGGGACCGGGCCCTCGACGTGCGGCTGGCCGCGGTCGCACAGTCCGGGCCGTTATGCCTGGCCGTGGTGGACTTGGACCGTTTCAAGGGGATCAACGACACGCACGGCCATGCGACCGGCGACGCGGTGCTTCGGGCCGTGGCGGATACACTTCGCGGCGAGTTACGTCAGGGCGATTTCGTTGCCCGGCTCGGCGGCGATGAGTTCGGCCTGCTGTTGTGGGTTCCCGATGGTTCGGCCGCCGCCAAGGCAGTCGATCGGGTCCGCGCGTCGATCCCCGACAGCCTGACCGCGGTCGGTGTGCCGAGCGTGACCGCAAGTGCCGGTCACGCGACGACGGCCGGCAGCGAATCGACCGCGGCCGACCTTTATGCTGCTGCCGACGCCGCCATGCACGAGGCAAAGCGCCGAGGTCGCGACTGTACCGTTTAGATGATTGCAAGAATTAGGTGTTCGATGTGCCTCCGCGGGCTTCCGCCCTCGGCTATTGCTATTGATTCAGTTGACGCTTCACTTCGGGAGACTCTTATGAAGACCTTGTCACGACTGATCAGCGCCCTGCTGCTTTCTGCCCTGCCCGGACAACTCGTCGCCGCTGAGCCCCCGCCCCCGATCAAAGCTACCACTCGGCGGGCCGACGATCGGGTCGAAATCACGCAGGCAGACGACCGAGCATTGGTCACCGTGCGTAGCCCGCGGGGAATCGGCGGCGCCACGTTGCAGCGAACGGGCAAGGCGTGGCCGGGAGTGATCGTGGTGCGACTGCACCTTCGCGGGCTGGAGTCGTTTACCGTGGCTGCCGGGAAGCGGAAGCTGTCGGCCTCGGTGCTCAGCCACAGCGGTCACAAGCGGCTGCTGCATTTGTGGGAGGACGGCAAGGAAAAGAAGATCGAACCGGCAAGTCCCTACTGGACGCAGCTCGGCATCTTCGACGCCCGGGGCAAACCGATCGAAAAGCTTCCCGAGCAGGGCGGCTATTTCGAGATCACGTTACCCAAGGCGTTGCTCAGCGGCCAGGGCGGAACGCTGACGCTCGGCTGGATCGATTTCTATCGAGGGTGAGGGGTTCTTGGGATTAGTGTCGCTATTGCGGAGATTGCTAGCCGAGGGCGGAAGCCCGCGGAGGCGTCGCGATCATCGTTGGTTCCAGCCCCCCCGAACGCAGTCGGGGGGCGTTTGGAATCACTCTTTCGTCCGAGGGGGTGGCTGTTCAACTGCCACCCCAACCACTCTCTCCTCACCACCCCCCTCGACACGGGGGGGTTGGCTCGATCCGGTCGGCACGTTAGGATGGGCACTTGGGGGATTGTACCGTTGGGATGAACGAGCGGCCGCGGGGATTGGCGGCACGGCGAGACATGGATATCAACTTCACGAGGAATGGGCTGGTCCTGCTAGCCAGGTTCTTGAGTGGGTGCAGTGTGCGCTGGATCGATTCCCAGCCCGACACGTGTCAGCGGGTCTATTTCGCCAACCACACCAGCCACCTTGACGCGATCGTGCTCTGGTCGGCCCTGCCGGGGAAGATTCGCGAGTTGACCCGGCCGGTGGCTGCGGCGGACTATTGGACGGCCGGTCCGATTCGTCGCTACATTGCCAACCACGTGTTCAACGCGATGTTGATCGACCGCACCAAGATCAAGGTACATAACAGCCCGATCGACATGATGATCCGCCAAATCGGCGACGTCTACTCGTTGATCGTGTTTCCCGAGGGTGGGCGTAGCAGCGGCCGCGACGTGGGGGAGTTCAAGAGCGGGCTCTACTACCTGTGCAAGAAGCGGCCCGACCTGGAGTTGATCCCCGTCCACATCGACAACATGAACCGGATCCTGCCCCGCGGCGAGGTGCTGCCGGTGCCGCTGCTCTCCTGCATCACCTTCGGTCCGCCGATCTGGCTGGAGACGGGCGAACCGAAGGCCAAGTTCCTTGCCCGGGCGCGAGACGCCGTGCGGCGACTGAAAGAAATCTGAAGCAAGACCGACCATGGATCATCTGCCGGATCTGAAAACCCTGGGATTGATCGGCGGCGTGCTGGCCCTGCTGGGCGTCGCCTCGGCCGTGCTCCGCGCGCTGAAAAACCGCGAGGCCAGCGGGCTCGACACGGCCATGGTCGAAACGTTCCGGCAGCGGGTCCGCGCCTGGTGGGTGCTCTTCTCGGTGCTGGCCGCGGCGTTGATCATCCCCGGCCGCCTGGTGATCACGGTCGTGCTATTCGGCTTGATCGCCTTCTGGGCGCTGCGAGAATTCATCACGCTCACACCCACCCGTCCCGGCGACCACCGCGCGCTGTTCTGGGTCTTCTTCCTGCTGACGCCCTTGCAGTTCGTGCTCGTGGGGGTGGGTGCGTACGAGGTCTACAGCATCCTGATCCCGGTCTACGCGTTCCTTTTCGTACTCGCCCGGGTCGCCATGGCGGGCGATAGCAAGCGGTTTCTTGAACGTTGCGCGAAGATCCAGGCCGGGCTGCTGATTTGCGTCTATTGTCTCAGCCACGCCCCGGCCCTGGTGACCACACTGCACACGCCCGAGGACGATTGGGACCCTGCCGCGTTGCTCTTTTTCTTCGTGCTGATCGTTCAGCTTAGCGACGCGTTGCAATACGCCTGGTCGCAGATACCGAGCAAGCACGTGATCGTACCGACGATCAACCCGGGCAAGACGTGGGAGGGGCTGATCGGCGGGACCGCCAGCGTGACGTTGATCGGGGCCGCGCTCTGGTGGGCCACCCCGTTTTCGCAGTTCTGGATAGCCGCCGCGATGTCGACGGTAATCTCGTTGACGGGCTTTGCCGGCAGCCTGACGTTATCGGCCATCAAGCGCGACCGCGGCGTAGCCGACTACGGCACGCTAGTCGAAGGCCACGGTGGCGTGCTGGACCGCATCGACTCGCTCTGCTTCGCCGCTCCGGTCTTCTTCCACCTGACCCGGCTCTGCCTGTAGATGACGGCGGGGGAGTAGGGTGCGACAAACGACGTGGCACTCCCTCGGGAGCCTCCTTTCGTGGGGGTGCTCGACACCGGGTCACGGTTGGGCTACATTGACAGCAGTTGTGGACGCATCGGCAGCAGGGATTGCGTCGACACGTACAGATTCATGAGATACTTGCTCCGATAGGCTTAGCCGGGCAGGTCAGCCCTGCGATACGGTCGAGGGGTTTGTTGTGATCGACGTTCGACGAAAGGACTCCGGCGCATTCTATACTCCCGACGAGGTGGTGCGGACGCTGGTTCGATGGGCCGTTCGGCGCGATTCGGAACGACTGTTGGACCCCGCCTGTGGTGACGGTCGTTTTCTTGCGATTCATCGTAATTCCTCCGGTGTGGAACGAGATCCCGAGGCCGCGGCGTCTGCGAGAAAGCGGGCCCCGGCGGCGAGCGTTTGTGAGCAGGACTTCTTTGCCTACGCGGCGACGACGGACCAGCGTTTCGATTGTGCAGCAGGGAATCCACCGTTCATTCGCTACCAGCGATTCCGTGGAAGCGTACGATCCAGAGCACTCGATCTGTGCGCGCGGCTGGGCGCGACTTTCTCAGGCCTCACGTCGAGTTGGGCTCCTTTTCTGGTCGCAACCGCGAGCCTGCTGAAACCGGGCGGGCGAATGGCATTCGTCGTCCCGGCGGAAATCGGTCACGCGCCTTACGCCGTGCCGCTGTTGTCGTATCTCGTCCGGGCGTTTCGTCGGGTGCAAGTCATCGCAATTCGGGAGAAACTGTTCCCGCAAATCTCAGAAGACGCCTGGATTCTATATGCAGATGGGTTTGGCAAGCGGACAAACCACGTCTCCCTGGTGCAATGCAGCGAGTTCGAGCCCCGGTCTTCGCCGCCTCGTGACGGTGACCGAGTGAGCCTTGCGGATTGGGAGGACTGGCGACACCGCTTGCGACCGTTTCTGCTTCCACAAGAAGTACGCGAACTTTACGGGCGAGCCATTCGGCACCCTCAGACAAAACGGCTTGGCGAACTCGCGCGAGTCGGAATTGGTTACGTTACCGGCGCGAACGACTTCTTCCATCTTCGTCCGTCGGTCGCCGGGCTCGCCGGCATTCCAAAACGGTTCCTCCTTCCGGCGGTAAGGAACTCCCGTTCTCTTCCTCCGGAAATCGTTACGCGGCGTACGGTCGACGCTTGGCTGCGCCGCGATGAGCCGGTGCTCCTGTTGCGTCTCGGCGCCCGTGAGCGATTGCCTGCCTCGATTCTGAAATACCTCGACTCGGCGGCGGGACGGCTCGCAAGAACGTCGTATAAGTGCCGGCACCGCAACCCTTGGTACGTTGTGCCGGACGTGCGCGTTCCGGACGGCTTCCTGACGTACATGAGTGGGAAGACCCCCTCGCTGGTCGGCAACGCCGGGCGCTGTACCTGCACGAACTCGGTTCACGCCGTGCGGCTCGACGAGGGGGTGCGTCTTGCCGAGGTCCAAGCCATGTGGCGACACCCGCTTGCGCGCCTCAGTTGTGAACTCGAAGGTCATCCGCTCGGCGGCGGCATGTTGAAACTGGAACCCCGCGAAGCGGCCCGCATTATCCTCCCTCACCCGACACTCTCCCTGTCGCGGCGCGAGCAGCAGCGTGTTCAGGACGGAATCGCAACGATGAACAGGTGGCGCCATTATGAGTAGCGACTTGCAGAGCCTGCGTACTGCCTTCAGCCTGTTTGCCGATGCAACGCAGACACAGAGCCAGAAGCACATCAAACCAACGCACCGACATGTTGCGGAACGTCTGGTTATCGAGGGCGGCTTTCCGCCGGATGAGATCATGCCGAGGCCGCCACTTCGTTTCGAGATTACCGGATCCGGCCGAAATCGTCAGCACGTGCTCATCCACGATCCCGAGTCGGCTCACCCGGTGAGCAGACTCTTCTCGGCGGGTTGAAGACGAAACAAGTCGACGTCGTCGTTTCCAAGGCGGGAATTGGCCCCTGCCTGGCGGTTTCCGTCAAGGGAATGCTTGGCGCCTTCCGCAACCTGACGAACCGGATGGAAGAGGCGGCCGGTGATTGCATGAACCTTCACATTACATACCCCGCGTTGGTGTACGGGTTTCTTCAGGTGCTACGGGCAAACTACGAGTCGGACGGGGTTCGAGGAAACGACGTGGCAATCCGTTCTTCCGGTGCAATCGCCCCCGACATCACCCGGTATCACGATGCAATGGTCGGTCTGATGGACCGTCAGGGTGTGCGAAATGACGTCGGTCGCTACGAGTCCGTGGCACTGGCCCTTGTCGATACGAGAAAGAGCACGTATGGGGAAGTGATCGACGAGTTTCCACTCGCCGACAGCCCACTCGTGATCACCAGATTCTTCTCGAAATTGTATAAGATCTATGATATGCGGTTTGTCTACGCCGCACCTGCTCTTGTGAACAAGACACAGCGCCTTGTGTGGGCTCCCGAATCACCGGCTCTAGAGATAGCGCGAAACGCAGAATTCATTCCGCGTATCGGGCCAGACCGATTGCAGTAAGACTCTCGCCTACTTCGCACTCCACTCCAAAATCACCTGCCGCGGGCGCTGATACGGTTGGGGGCGGGTGACTTGATTGTGGATCGGTTGCGATGCGGGGGGCGTTGCTGCGGTGGGCGGGGCGGCGACGGGCGGCGGTGGGGGGGAACCGGGGGGGTGCCAGCCGCTTGAGGGCAGTGGTCGGGCGGCGACTGTGGCGAGTTGTAGCAGGGCCGTTCGGTCGCGGGTGCCGGATGCGATCGCGCTGCCGGGGGCGTAGGCCGGTAGCTGCTTGGGCTGACGGTATAGTAAGTTCGGTTGCGGACGAGGCTGCCGGGCTGTCGCCACCACGGCTGCTCGCTCGGGGGCACGTTTGGCGACCGGGCGGGCCGGGCGCTGGTTGGTTGCGATCATCTCGGGCGACGGCGCTGCGGCAGGCGTACGCTTCAGCGACGGCGAGCCGCGGCGGACCCAGGCTAGCCAGATGGTTTGTAGCGAGCCGGCGCCGTCGACGCCGTAATGTCGTCGGATGGCGCCGGACCAATCGTCCGAGTCCATCCCGTCACCGACGAACCGGACAAACTTCTGTTGGCCGCCCTGCTGGATGAGGAACTCGGTCAGGGAGTAGCTTTGGGCGTAGAGCGGCATCACGCCGGCCGGAGATTCCGCGTACTCCTTGATGGCAAACATCCGGTTCAACGCGATCCCGCGGCCGGTCTGCAGGAACTGCCAGAGCATCTTGCGGTGTTTGTTTCGCTCGGCGGCGTGTTCGACGCTGGTGGCGCCGCCTTCGTCGGCCCAGCGCGGCACGGGGCGGCGGAAGTGGCTGGCGAAGATCATGTGGGTGATTTCGTGCGGCAAGACCGAGTCGAGGATCCGCTCAACGGAGCCCTGGACGGTCATCCGCCAGTCGAAGACCTCGCCGTCGTGGAAGGTGAAGTTGGTCACCGCGCCGGCGCCGAGATCTGCTCCGGCACGGACGGTCACCGGGCATGGCCGCGACCAGTTGGGCATCGCTTTACCGAGCCAGGCGACGGCCAGATCGCGTCGCCAGGTCTCGGCCGCCCGGGCGACCTGCTCCGCCAGTGCGGGATCGGGGGCTTCGACGACAAAATTGGGCGTCCGCGAGCGGGCACCCATGGCGATAAGAAGTACTGCCGCGACGAGCGCGGTCCGAGCGATTCGAGCTTCCATGCTCCGTTTCTCCGCTTTCGGTGTCAGCAGAAGCAGGCCACGATCCATGCGGCCGCCGCCCGATCCGGCTAGCCGAAGCGGGCAATCCGCAGAATGTACCCCACGGCCGCCGAATCGCAAACACCGATTTGCGTCTATTTCAGCCCCGAGGGGGTGATAGCTACGGTCGCCAGACCGTGGTTTGAGC
>JABMRB010000957.1 GCA_013202865.1 Candidatus Nealsoniibacteriota bacterium
GTGCAGGGTTTTCTGCACGGGCTGCACGCCAGCCCGTTCCATGGCTTCTCGGTCGAGTTCAGCGAACACCGCAAGTACACCCCCGGCGACGATCCGAAAGACATCGACTGGCTGATCTACGCCAAGACCGACAAATACTACATCAAGAAGTTCGAAGCGGAAACCAACATCACCGGCTACCTGGTGATGGACCTGAGCCGGTCGATGGGCTACACGTACCGCCAGGAGCTTACCAAGTTCGACTACTCGATCTGCCTGGCCGCCGCGCTGTGCTACTTGATGATCCACCAGCAGGACCCGGTGGGACTGATGACCTTCGACCGGAAGATCCGCAGCAGTCTGGCACCTAAGACTCGGCGGACACACCTGGGCAATATGCTTTCGCTGCTGGCCGGCTTGAAACCCGAGGGCGAGACCGACGTGGCGCACAGCCTCACGCAGGTGGCCGCCATGCTCCGCCACTCCAGCCTGGTGATGATCTTCTCCGACCTGCTGGCCGACCCGGAGCCGGTGCTCGAATCGCTCTACCGGCTTCGGCACGGTGGGCACGACGTGATCCTGTTCCACGTGCTCGATGAGGCCGAGGTCAAGTTCCCGTTCAGCGGTATGGTGGAGTTCGAGGAACCGGAGACCCATCGCCGGCTCGCCCTGGACGCCGATGGTTTCCGTCGCGACTATCTCGACGAAGTGGAAGCTTTCCGCGAGACCTACCGCCGCGAGTGTTACCAGTCGCGAATCGACTACGTCCCGCTGGATACCAGTATGCGGTTCGATCGGGCGTTGACCGAGTATTTGGTTAGTCGTTCCGGGAGGGGATAGGGGGAGGGGAGTGTAAAAGGGAAGAGGGGAAAGGGGGGAGAGGGGAAGGAAGAAAAGAGAAGAAGAAATTAGAAGAAAGAGGAAGAGATGGAAGGGAAGAGGAGGAGTTGGTATGTGTGAGTGGGTGAGGTGGAAGAGAGACTGGTGTGGCAGTGGGAAGTCGGGTGAGCTGGCGCATCCGGTGGTCGGGTGCGTCGTGCAATCAAGGACCCCACACAGCCTTCCCAAGAACCACTCCGCCCACAAACCCTTCTTCACTTCCCCCTCCCCTCGCACACACATCAACTCCTTCTCTTCTTCCTTTTCCTTTTCCCCTTCTTTCTCCTCCTCTTTTCTTTCTTCCTTCCCCTCTCCCCCCTTTCCCATCTTCCCTCCTACACATCCCCCCGTCTTCTATGCACTTCCGCCCCTCTCCTTTTCCCACCATAACCCATGACCTTTGTTACCCCTTCACTCGTGTTTGGAGGCTTGCTGATCGGTGTGCCGATTCTGCTGCACCTGATCATGCGCCGCAAGCCGAAGCTGCTGGAGTTTCCGGCGCTTCGGTTGATCCAGAAGCGGCACGACGTGAACCGGCGGCGGATGCGGTTGCGACACTTGCTGCTGTTGTTGCTGCGGATCGCGGCAATTGCTCTGCTGGCGCTGGCGCTGGCTCGGCCTAGCATGGACGTTGGCAGCGGGATGGGAAGCCAGGAAGCGCCGGTGGCCGTGGCGCTGGTCTTCGACACGTCGGCGCGGATGGAGTATCGCCACAACAACGAGACGCGTTTGCAGGCCGCCCAGAAGTTGGTCGGCGACTGGTTGCTGGCCCAGTTACCCCGCAACAGCGAAATCGCCGTGCTCGACACGCAGCGCGGGCCCGGGGCGTTTCAGGTCGACCGCCGGGCGGCCAAGGAGCGGGTCGAACGGCTGGCCTCGGTGGCCAACTCGCAGCCGCTGACCGGCGTACTGGACGAGGCCCTGCGGCTGGTCGGACAGAGCGACCTTGCCCGCAAGGAAGTCTACGTGTTTACCGATCTAACGCGTGCCGCCTGGCCATCCGACGCGCCCGCCTTCCACGACCGAATTACCCAGACCGAACTGCAAGGTGCAGCGATCTACGTGATCGACGTGGGCGTCGAGAAGCCGACCAACTTCGCCTTGGGCGAGTTGCATCTCTCCGGCCAGGTGCTTTCCAGCCGAAGCACGCTGGCGATCGAGACGGGGCTGTCGCGAATCGGTCCACCCGACCGCCGCACCGTCGAACTCAACATGCTTGTCGCACCGAACCAGCCGCAGAAAGCCGGGGAAGAGACCTTCGAGTGCAAGCCGGACGCCGCGCAGCAGGTGCTGTTCCACGTCGGCGGTCTGGCGCCCGGCACGCATCACGGTTACGTGCGGCTGATGGGCGAAGACAACCTGACCTGCGACGACAAGCGGTTCTTCACCGTCGAGGTTCGGCCGCCGTGGCAGATTCTCGTCGTGGCGCCGAAGCCGGCAGAACACTATGCGCTCTACCTGACCGAGGCCTTGGCCCCGACCGGGTTGCGTCGCCGCGGCCAGGGCCGATTCGAGTGCCGCGTGATCGAGCAGGACGCCTTGAAGGAGCATTCGCTGGACGACTACGCCGCCGTGTGCCTGTTGGACCCGCAGTCGCCCGACGACGCGATCTGGAAGAAGCTCTACGATTTTGTCGGCCAGGGCCGCGGCGTGGCGATCTTCCTGGGCCGCAACGCCGATCCGGTCGATTCGTTCAATACGCCGCTTGCGCAGAAGCTATTGCCCGGCAAGGTGCTCCGCCAGTCGCGGCGGCCCGACGGCAACGTCTACCTGGCCCCGAACGACTATCAGCATCCGATCCTGGCCGAGTTTCGCGGCGGCGGTTCGATTCCGTGGAAGTATTTCCCCGTGTTTCGTTTCTGGCAGCTCGACAAGTTGGCCCGGGGTGTCCGTACGGTCGTGCCGACCAGCGACGGCGAGCCGGTGTTGCTGGAACGCCCGGTCGAAGGCGGCCGGGTGCTTACGATGACCACGCCGATCTCCGACGACCCGAACCGCAAGCCATGGAACCTGTTGCCGGTGGGCGAGGCGTGGCCGTTCGTGATCCTCGCCAATCAGGCCGTGTCGTACCTGGTCGGCAGCACGGATCAGCAACTCAACTACGTGGCCGGGCAACCGGCCGTGCTGCAGCTCGACCCGCAATTTCCGCACGAGTCGTACCAGGTGCAGGCCCCGGACGGAACGACCTTTCGCCGAGCACCCGAGCAGGCCGACCGAGCCCTGGTCGTCAGTGCCACCGACCAGATTGGGCACTACCGGATCGAGGCCGGCGGAAAGACGGGCGTGCATCGGGGATTCAGCGTGAACCTCTCCGCCGAGCAGAGCGACCTGAAGCGGATCGACAACGAGGAGTTAACCGGCGTATTCGGCCCGTTCGAGTACCGCCTCGCCCGCACGAAGGAAGAAATCGAGCGCAACGTCAGCCGCGCCCGCGTCGGCCTGGAGCTATACCCCTACCTGATCCTCGCCGTGGCCATGGTGCTGGCGTTGGAACACTTTATTGCCAATAGATTCTACAAGAAATGAATGACGAAGCACGAATGAGGAATGACGAACGGTGGCGGGCCCTGTCCGCGCTGCGAACTCGCATACCAACCGATCATTCTTCGTCATTCGTCATTCGTGCTTCGTCA
>JABMRB010000958.1 GCA_013202865.1 Candidatus Nealsoniibacteriota bacterium
CGTGATCACCGGCCAGGCTGGCTCGTCCTCTGGCGAGGCTGGACAAAACTACAACTCATGCTCGACGGCTACCTCGCCGCCAAGCGAAAACAATGTGGGTAAACCTAAGGTGTACTCTTCCAGCACCTCCGTCTCCCAATCGCGCCGGTAGTCCTTTCGTAAGAGGAATTCCACGGCGTGGGTGTGGGCGACTTCGTAACGCCGAAAGCCTGGACGCAACGGGCAGCTAGTCTCGCCGTCAACGACGCGGTAGGAAAAGCCGCGATCTGTAGGTGGCTCACGAAGCGCGCGGAACTCTGTGGCGAAGCGCTCGAATAATGCCGCGGTGCTACAGCATCTAGGGTCGCTGCTGTTCGGTTGAGCTTCTTCCGTGGCGTCGTCCGTAGGCAAATCGAGCCATACCGTGCCGGGCCCCGGGTCGAGGAAGTCTCGCACAATGAGTACGCCGTGTTCGGCGAGTTGCTCGGCCTGCACGGCGAGTGCGCGACCGGCGGCCTCCCTGTCATACCCATTGAAGGAAGTCACATGGTGAAGCACGGACGAGTTGAGAATCGCCTCCTGAGATCCGGGTAGAAGGCAGCGCTCGGCGATGTCTCCTTGCACGAAATCGAGATTCGGCAGCGAATATCGCTCTCGGGCTCGCTCGACCATCTCGGCATTGACGTCGACGCCGATTACGCGAAGGTCCGGATAGAGAGACGCCAGTGCGTGGCTGCCGCTGCCCGAGCCCATCCCCATGTCGGCAAGATTGCCCTCACACAACAGGTGGGCGGCGGTCAAGGCGACCTTCTGTCGCATGGAAGTATCCATGCCCTTGAGATATCGCTCGTAGGCCGCTGGGCTGCCGCGGTCCTGGGTCTGGTACGCCGCCACGATCATCCTCTGGACTGTTGGTGCCCCGTTAGGCTTGACGCCACAATGGGTATCAGAAACACCCCATGCGATCAGATTACTCGGCCGAACTGCAAGTGTCAATCAGCACACGTGTGTGGCCAGGGCCATCATGGCTTCGGCGTTGTCGGTATTCCAGCGGCAGCCCCGCCCCTTCACCCGGCGGGTGGTGGTCTTGCACTCGGCTTCCGTGGGGCCACTGCCGATCTGCCAGGATTTGGCCCGAAACTCCGGGGAGGAAGGTATGCGACACGCACTAGAACTCGGTGAGCGATTCGAGAATCCCTTTGTGGATTTCATACCAAAACGCGAGTGCCGCTTCGTCTTTATCGGAGTCGAACTTCTTGATCCAGGCTTCAAGCTCGGGGTGCTTTTCCTCATCGACTTCCCGTTTCCTCTTGAGGAAAGCATGCACAAAGTCGATACATCGCTCGGATTCCCAAAACACCGAAGAATTGCGGCTGTTGATCCGACTGGTCGTGATCGACGCTTGCTCCAAATAGGTTGCTTTCATCCCGTAGAGCGATTCGATAATTCGCGGCAGCATTCCCTCGGCCCAACCCCGGTGGAAACGGCACATCCCCGTGTTGTCAAGCATGATTTCCATCTTCATCTGCTCGGCATTTCGATGGCCCAGTTCCCGAGGCGGGAGAAACTCGTCGCCGTAATACATGTAGTATTTCCCCATCACGCTGACCGGTGATAGTACGCCAGGTGTCCAGTATTGATTCGGTACCATCCAGCCTTTCCGGGCATAGCCCACGTAGAGAAACGGATCGAGAACCTGTTTGCCCTTCTCCCGGGAGAGCTGCCTGGCAAACTTGCGGGCTCCACCAGTCAGATCCAAGAGGCCTCGCCGCTGCACTATCGAGTCCAAGATCTGGACACCGACCTCGGCATTATGGGCCGAGTCGGCCACGACGTCGAAGCCTTCCGCAGAGAATACCGGCTGTTGCGAGACACCCAGTTCATCCGGTGTGAGCAGGCCCCGGGAGAGGCATTCCATCAGCCAGGAGACAACACCGCCCGCCGAGATCGCGTCAAACCCGTAGGTATCGGCACGTCGTGTGAGCCTCTCGGCCGCTCGTTGATCGAAAATACCGCACAGTGGCCCCATCGTCTGGTAAGGTTCGTAATCCTTCTTGTGCTCGCCGTGCAACTTCTTGCAGACGGCGGCGCAAGGTTCACCGCACGTCGATTGCTGCTTCCGCTGAATGGTCTCCTCGTTGAACTGCCGAAGATAGTGATTCACGATGAAGTTCTCGTGGATCGCTCTCCGCTCTTCCTCGCTGCTGTAGATGCTGCGGTAGTTGAAGCACAGCAGCCGTCCACCGAGGGTCGCGTAGTTGACACCGAACGTGCCGCCCGTTTCAAACCGAGGGTCGAAACGGTACTTCGTGGTTGCTTCGAAATCGACGGCCTTAAGCCGCTTGTCGAATCTGTCTTGGAACCATTGGTCGGCGAGTTTGCGATCGCGGAAATCTTCGTCCACGAAGGTCCCGCCGTAGATGATTCCGACGATATTATGATCTTGAAAGAGCTTCGAACCGAAACCGCCTCGCCCCGCCCACGTGTCGGCATGGGTAAGCTTTCCCTTGCGGACGGGTGCGGAGGCAATAGCGCCGAAGTCGGTGGCTTCCGCGGCCGGCCCCACGGTGAGCACACGGGGATCGTTGGCGAACTGGCCGGCGAACCGGTCCAGGACATGGTCCATCAGAGCGTAGACTCCTCGACGGCCTTGGTTCCAGACTTCATGCACGCGCACCGGCACCACCTCAACTTCCACGTGTTCAAAACCGCGCCGGTTGAGGTAGAGAACGGACGGCGTTGGCGCTCGACCAACCAGCGAAAGCATGTTCAGTCCGAGATTGTCAAAAACCAAGGCCGCTCCCCCCATGGTCGACACGTAGAATCCGCCCCAGCACGGGGAAAACCCGGTCACTATCAAGCGGTTCGACCCGGGTATCACCGATCCGGCTAGCAGGCCCACTCCGATGTTCAAGGACTTGTGCTTACCTGCAAGATGAAGGCCGAGATCGACGGGCCCGAAGAAGGGTTTCCCTACAGGGAATCCCTCGATCCTGTAGAAAGCTGTGCCGACGTTGACAAACAGTACCCTTTGGTGTGTGTCCATAACCGCTCGTTTGGTTTCGATTGGCTTTCCATCCACGGGCAACCAATTGTACCAGAGTGCGTTGACATCCATCAATGGGGAAAACCAAATACTGGTCTTCACCTGGCAACGTGGGCAACGCGCGGATGGTGTCTGAGGCGCGCTGACGGGTCTTCTCGGCGTCTATCATAGCCACTGGCCTCCTCGCGCGCTGGCCCAGTGACCGCTGGGCGGGGGCCATCTCTGACATTCCGCGGCAATCGCTCAGATACCATCCCCAAGTAGCCAACGCGATCCCACGCTCCGCGGCTAACCTATTGAGGCTCGCATTGGCCATGCAAGCCTCAATAGAATAGGCGTTTTGCGGTGCATGTTCTCCGCTCCATAATCACGTTGATTGACTGTCTGCCTTCAGATTCAATTGGATTTCTTCGTTCGGACATCCTCCCTGGCAGCCGGCTCGGTGTTGGTCGTCTGTTCCGGCAGAATCTTCCACTGGTTGTAGCCGTGGTACTTCCATGCGTCCCAGAGCGTCGCGCCGGTCGTTTCGCGCGGATCGCCTGTCGCCTTCAGGCGGGCCGTCAATCGATCGGACAGCTTTTGCAGAATCGGCTGGTGCGCCAGATCGGACGCTAGATTGCGGAGTTGGTGAGGGTCCTTACGACAATCGTAGAGTTCTTCCCGGGGACGTTTTCCGAAGGAGAGTTCAAACGGGCGGGAATACTCGTCCTTCTGCTCGAGCATCACTTCCTTCGTCGGCGAGGCGTCGACGTCGCCGTAGTGCCCTTCGTTGGTGACCATGCGGTAGATGCCCGACGGCCAGCGGTCGGGTTCGTAGTTCCGGATGTAGAGGAAGTCCCGGGTCCGGATCATTCGTGCGGGATAGCCCTTTCCGTCGATGCGGCACCAGGCGTGCCGCTCCCGTCCGGTATAGACGGCATCGCGGCCTGGGGCCACGACCCCGGACTTCGTCGATTTGAGCAGGTTCATGAGACTGCGGCCGGTCATCTCTTTCGGCGGCGTCATGCCTGCCGCCTCCAGGAACGTCGGCGCCAGATCCGTCAGGTTCACGAAGTCGTCAACCGTACGCCCGCCCGGCACCTGCTTCGGCCAGCGGATGGCCAGCGGCATGCGCGCCCCCAGGTCGTAGAGGTTCGCCTTGGCGCGGGGAAAAGGCATCCCGTTGTCGCTGGTGATCACGACCAGCGTGTTGTCGAGCTGGCCGGCCTGTTCGATCTGTTTCAGCATCTCGCCGACTTGTTGGTCGAAACGCTGGATCTCGAAAAAGTAATCGCAGATGTCGCTGCGCACCTCGGGCGTGTCGGGGAAGACTGCAGGTAATCTCACCTTTGACGGGTCCATGCCCGCGCTCACGCCGCTTCCTTTTCGGTAACCGCGATGCGGGTCGCGGCTGCCGAACCAGAAGCACCACGGCTTGCCTTCGGGCGCCTTGCCGAAAAACTCCTGGAAGCTTCTGAATCGCGTCCCCGTCGGGTCCGACGTGCGGCCGCCGGCCCGAACGTCACCGGGCGCCCACCCCTTATCCATGTAACCCACGTGATAGCCATTGGCGGTTAATAGGTCCGTATAGACCGGATGCTCGGCCGGCAATGTCCCGAACAGTTGCCCGCCTTGCCCCAGCCGCCAAATGTCCTGCCCGGTCAGGATCGCGCTGCGCGACGGCGTGCACGACGGCGCGGCGCAATAGGCCTGCGTGAACAACACGCCCTCGCGGGCCACACGGTCGAAGACGGGCGTGTGGATTACCGGCTCGCCGTAGGCGCTCGCGTGCGGGTAGGATTGATCGTCCGAGAGGCAAAACAGGATGTTCGGCCTTTGCGTGGCAGTTTCCTGCGCGGGCAGGACACCGGCAGAGGAGGCCAATGCCAGCAGGCTCAAGCCGGCAACTCGGACCACGACATGTCGTGTGAGAAGATGTCCCATCATCATGCGGATTGTACTCCTCTTAACAGGGCGATTCAGCGTTTGAGTAGAGGGACCGTCAGTCGCCCCAGTGTCTGAGTTGCCCCGAGCTCCTTTCCGTCGGCCAGGATGCGTAAACCGCTTCCCTTGCCGTACCTCTTTCCGGTTTTGTCGTAAAGGACCGTCAACATCCGGCCGTGGTAGGGCACGCCGTCGAGGCAAAAATAGTCCCACGTCCCCTCGGGCAGAAGCGGGTTGACCTCGACCGTCGCGTCAGCGCGGGGGCGCAGCCCCACGAGCCCCGTGATGATCAGATCGCAATAGGAGGAGTGGTTGTAGTCCTTGCCTCGCTCCTCGCCTCCCTTGCCCGGATCCCACGTTCCGTTCTTCCACACTTTGAGTCGCGAGCGGGCGATCCAGTCGCCCGTGTGAGGATTCACATTCTCATCGATCCAAGGAACGACCGTTCCGTCTTCACGTTCCAACCGGTGCGACTTCGTGTAGGTCTTGAGTGTTGCGAAGTAGTCCTTCGGACTAACCGTCGTCTGCGGGTAGTCGTTCAGCACATTCGCCAGCGCAACCAGCGTAACGGTCGTGGCGAACGGCCAACTCGGTCCGTTCCACTGGCATTCGTGCCCTGTGTACGAAACCGAAAACTGGGGATGTCGCTGCTCGGCAGTCGTCGGTCCGAACGGGGCATTGAAGCCTTGGGGATCCATCAGTTGGTTCCAGGCTATTTCGTAGCCACGCTCCTGCTCCGGCAGGTTGAAGTACCAGGGCGTGTAGCCGTGTAGCTCGCGAACATCCGCCAACTCCGCACCTTCATCGCGAGGGAGGACCTTGAAGAACTTGGCATCGTCGTCCCAGAGATTCTCTTCAACGAGACGCTTGATGCGCGAGGCCTTCCCTCGGTATGCTTCGGCGATCTCTGGTTTTCCGGCGCGATCGGCGATCTCTGCTATCGCGAGGGCATCACCGTACATGTAAGAGTTTATTGTAGCTCGTTTGCCTTGGCCTCGGTGGCCGCTTCCGGCAATCGAGACCTCCATCCCATCGCGATCGTCGATCTGCCAGAAGAGCCCATCGGGCTCGAGCCGAGACTTTTCCCAGGCCTCGTAGTTGGCGATCAAGTCCGGTAAGAGGTCCAAGGCGAGTGAGAAGTCGCCCGTGGCAAGCGCTTGATGATAGATCGCGTCGGCAGCCCAGAAGCTGTATCGGCGCGGAGAGCCTCCCTTGCGAAACCAGAAGATGGCGTACTCGTCCAGATACAGCGGATCGCGGATCCACCGCCCTTCGCGAAAGTGATGGCCGGCCGGGCAACTGATCGTGTTGTGCTTGCCGCTCCAGTTGACCGGTGGCAGGAATTCTGTGATCACAAATCCGTCCGGCGTTTGCTTGACGTGTTTACGGTAGGTCCACCACCGAAAGTGATAGATCTCCTCGATATCCTCATCCGGACACTCGAACCGTGGGATATTATCGGCCATCCAATCCGCAGCCGCCGCATTGGAGATGGCTTGCCCCCCGTGTGATTCGTCCTCGCTGTTGAACTGATCGACATAGCCTCGTACGGCATCGTCGTTCAGGACCGCAGACCCGCACTTCGATTCGCCGGGGGATTCACCACTGCCAACCGCCGTATGAGCGGGACACGTGGAACATGCCAACAACAAGAAAGACGCCAGTATTGTGTTGAATCGTCGACTCATTGTCTCTTCTCCATCTTTAGCGTGGCCTCGGCAAACGCCTTGCCGATCAGGGCCATGGTTTTGGCTGATCCGAAGTAATGATAACCCTGATGCGAGGCAGCTCGCTGCCAAAAGGCGTCTTCCTTGGCCGTAATCAGCTTGGCTCGGTACTCCTTGACATAGGCCCGCTGCTGCTGCGGGGTCATCTTGCCGTCCTTGTTGGCGTGATCCTTGTGTTCTGTCCGTAGGAAGTAGGCCATCCCGTTGACCTTGCTGTGCTTGTCTTCGATGCTCGCCAGAGCCTCGTCCCAGCATGGCGCTGTTTCTACTGCGACGACATTGCCTTTGAACTCGGGCATCGCGGCCGGGGCGGCCATGGCCGGTCGTAGATTGGCTATGCCGCCAGTTGCGCTGTCGCCATGCACGCCGATGACGCCGATCACAAAACGCATCTTTGGCGCCGCCAGTTCCTTGCGCACGTCCCGAATGAAATGTGCCATGAGTCTGCTGTATTCAGCATATCCGCCTGGTTTGTGCCTATCGGGATACGTGTGGCCGTCACACATATCATTCCATCCCTGAAACCAGACAAAGCCTGCTATTTCATATCCCGCCTTGTCATCGTAGACCGGACACACCCTTTTAGGATCTGCCAACACCTTTTTGACATGATCCATCATCAGGCGGTAATAGACCCCGGTCTTCTTCACTTTATCTGCTTTCCACGAGTCGAGGTCTTTGGGAACACCATGGCCACCGGGATGCTCGGCGAACAGGTCCAGGGTCTGCTCGGGTAACTCCCACGGCCCGGCGCTGGGCGGACGGAAATCCGTATTCAGCGACTTACCGCCCCAGGCGGTCTTAATGATCAGGACTGGGCCATCGTAGGCCTTTTCCATGGCGATACCGAACGTGAACTCCGGGCCGATCTTGCCGCCGTCTTCGGAGGGGTTGCTGCGCGACCCGTACCCGGTCGTCAGCTTACCGAACCCTTCGCCCAGCATGCCTCTTTCGGGCGATCCGGTGAGATACGAAATCCACACGTGCTCGCAAACGCGAGGCGTACCGTCTTCGTCTCGCATTTCCTTGAGCATCGGCGCGGTCGCCGGGTCGTCGCCGATGTAGTCGAACGTCTCGACCTTCGCGGCCCCCTCCATATTGGACTGCCCGGCCAGGATGTAGACTTTCAGCGGCTTGGACATGTCGGCCGGCTTGCCGTCTGGATCGGGTAGCGGGTCCGGGACCTCGGTGGCAAAGGCAGGCAAGGCGAGTAGCGCCACGGC
>JABMRB010000959.1 GCA_013202865.1 Candidatus Nealsoniibacteriota bacterium
CATCACTGCCAGCGTGTTCATCAACGACGACGAGCCGGGCCTGCACCGGGACTACAAGAAGTGGCTCGAGGAGCTGGCCCCCTTCGACGCTTCTCCCCAGCGATACGCCCACAATCGCACCGGCGAAGACAACGCCGACGCCCATCACAAGCGGCAAATCATGGGCCGGGAGGTCGTCGTTGCCATCACCGACGGTGAATTGCACCTGGGGCCGTGGGAGCATATATTCTACTACGAGTTCGACGGCCGACGGCGGAAGCGGGTGTTGGTGAAGATCATTGGGGAGTGAAGGATCATGTCGATTCTGGACGATTACCACGAAATCGAAACAGAGATTCGCTATCTGACGACCGCGGAAGGCGGGCGCTCGAAGGGCGTATGGAGTGGATACCGCGGTCAGTTCTATTATGAGGACGAAGACTTCGATGGATCCCAATTCTTTCCAGATATCGCGGATGACGAAATGGTCGAGTTGGGGACGTCTGTGAGAGCATTAGTGCGGTTCCTTCGGGAACGTTGGGAGGATGTCCACGCCGCACGAATCACGATCGGAATGCCCTTTGAAATACGGGAGGGGGCCAGGACGGTAGGTCGCGGCGTCGTTGTCAACGTGTGATCTATATGCTGTTTGCCTCGTCACGAGAATTCGCGGGTCGATTTCAGCGTTGAAGCCGTAAGTCGTTATTCGGGCATACCCTGCGTTGGTCAGGTCCGTGACTTTTTCGGCTTGGTTCAATTCTGCCCGGTTCTAGGCAACAGAAGCGGTTCTTGTTCAGCAGGAGGAATCCCGCCGGCTTGCCCGGCGGATTGTTCGGTTTCTTGCTACAGGCAGGCCTTCTAGCCCGCTGCCTTCCCTCTCCCCGCTCCGTCCGCCGCCCTTCGGCGGCGGACGGAGCGGGGAGCAGTGGAAGCGCGTACGGCATGGTATTGAAAAGCCGAACGATCCGCCGGGCAAGCCGGCGGGATTCATTCTCACGATCAATCGTAGTCAGGAGAGTGTTACCGCGATTTGAACCAGCCCACTTTTTCGACGGCGAGAAATCAAGTACGGGTTCCTCTTCTCTGTTCAGGCCGAACAGAGGAGAGGACCCCGCACTTGCCATCTCGATTCGCCCACAGATTCTGGCCAGGAGCCCATTTACGGCGCCGTCCAACGCACGTTCGACCGCAAAGCGTACACGTGGATGTGCGGGCGGAGGTCGCGAGTGCGGCCGGGCTTATACTTGAAAGGGACCTGCTCGGGATGCGATTCGAGGACCGTGTACGTGAGACGGTCTTGCCCTGACCCCCGCCATGCGAAAACTAGAACGATCTGCTTCTCAAAATCGACCTGCTTCTTCAAGGCGGCGAGTGCGTCTTTGCCGAAATGCTTGCCGGCCTCTTCTGCCGAGCCGATCACGAGCGGCTTTCGCAGCTTGGCATCCTTCAGCACACTCGGCTTCGGCTTCACTCGCTTGATCTCTTCGATCGCCGGTTGCGCCGACGCGACCAGAGCAAGCAGAAACGGCAAGACCAACGACGCGAACAGAACTTTGCGGGACATCTCATTTCTCCATGTAGTTGTTACACCATCATCGTCTTTGCGTACTCGGCTCCGATGCTTCCTTTTTTGCAGAAAGCGGTGACGGTGAAGCCGGCCGAGTGGCGGGCCTGGACGTCGAGCGCTTCGGGCAATGGAACGCCGCAGGAGGCCGTGATCGTTTCCATGATGGCCTGCCTGGCCGCTTCCGTGGCCGGGTTGTCGGACGCCGGCACACCACCGTCCGTGGGGATACCTTCGAGGGCGCGCTGGTCCAGCTTCCTCAGCGCCGGGCCGGTCGCTTTGCCGGAGGCGAGATTCCAAGCCGTCGCCAGCGCGTCCTGCATCGGACCTGCGTAATCGATCAGCCAGTCCACGGCGTCTTTCGCTTTCACCGGCGCTCCGGTCAGCAGCATGTTGACCAACTTCGGCCATTGGGACGGGTTAGCTTTGCGGAAAGGCCAGTGGCAGCCCTCCATGCCCGGCACCACCGGCAGCGTCACCTCCGGCATGGCGAGTACCGTCTCCTCGATGGCCACCAGGTAGTGGCAGTGCATGAGCAGTTCCAGGGACCCTCCCAGGCAGCGTTTGCCGCCCGCGAAGCCGACCGACACCTTGAACTCGTTGTGGAACCGCCTGGCGGTGGCAGACCAGGTGGCCGACACGCGGCGACCGGCCTCAACGTCGTTCAGGGCCGGATAGAACTCGGCCGTGTCGGCACCGATCATCTGCGTGGCCAGATGGAAATCGCCGGTCACAATCACATTGGCGATTGATTCGGCCTTGAGCCAGTCGATGGCCCGGTTCAATTCGGCGTCCACGTCGCTGTTGTAGGTTTCCCGGCTGATGGTGATGACTCCCACGCTGCCGTCATGCTCGGCGTTGACGTACAACTGTTGCCACTCGGGGCTATCGAGTTGGTCGAACGCGTCCGGATACCAGCAGCTACCGGCCGCTTCGCCATGGAGCCGGTGATACGCCTCGACGCATTGGATCGCTGCCTCGGCCCCCATGCTGCGGATCATGGCAAGGATACCCCGGCGGAACTCCGCACACAGCTCACCGATCGCGTTGACGTGAGCGAGGTGGGCCCTGCGTTCGTGAAGGATCAGGCTGGCCATCTGGATTAGCGCACCCTGAATCCAAGCGGTGAACTCCTCCTCAGCCTCGTCATCCATGGGCCAGTTGACCAGGGGGCGGAAATGGTCCGGCGGATACCAGTCCTGGCCGGTCTCCTGCCGCTCGTCCAACTCCGGTGTGGGGTGGAACAGCGCCCCGTATTTCTCGCCAAGGTGATGCAGGCACGACCAGGTGAGAAAATTTGCGCCGTCGGCGCCGATGACGTCGTGCGCCCTGAACGGATTCGGACCGACGAACTTCCTGATGTACTTGTCGATCTTCCAGAAAGGCATGTTGGTTGCGCGGTGATATCTCAGCCCGGCGAGCGTCACGCCGCAGAACAGCACATCCAGGACAAACGACCAATCGTCGCTGACCGGCACCGGGATCAGGCCCAGTGCCCAGAGCAGTTGAGCCGTGGAGGAAGTCTCCTCTTCAACGACCTCCCAGACCTTGTTGACTTCATGAGGAAAGGCCGGGTGCGTCACGCTCACGCCCAATTCGGAACTTGGGAACCCGGACGTGACCGAGCAAATCTCCATCTCCGGAAACGCATCTCGAAATAGCTCGTAATGGGCTTTCTTGATATCGAGAATTTCCGGAATCGCTTCCAGAAGAAAACGGGGGCGAAAATTCTTGAGGTCCGCCGGCAGGCTGGTCCCGTCGTACGTCATCCTGACGATGTTCCCCATGATCCTGTCGGCGCGCTCTTTTCCGAAGGTCTCCACCAGCGACGGGTACTGCGGGCCGATCCCGTCGGCCGTCCTGGGGCGACTGAGGCTAATCGACCGGACGCCAAAAGGCTCGAGCCTGGAAGTGAGTTGCATCATCTTCCCGGCTCCAACGATCCCGTTGGCTCCGGAGATCACCAGCGAGCCGCGATTCTCGTGGCCACCGAACACGCGATCGACCATATCGCCGGTATCTACCGGACGTCTCCCATTTCGAAAAATCTCCAAGACTGAACC
>JABMRB010000960.1 GCA_013202865.1 Candidatus Nealsoniibacteriota bacterium
CTGGGGCACCGCTGCGCTTTGCCCCAGCCACCCATGTCCAGGAAGCCCTTTTCAACGGGCTACTAACGCCCCTTGGGCATGAACATGTCGCTCGGCTTCAGGCCGCACTCGCGGATCATGTCCAGGGCGTAGTCTAGCCGGCCTAGCTCCTTGCCGGTGTTGTTCGTTCCCAGCGAGAACTTCACGCCGGCCTGCTTCGCCCCCTTAATGAACGCTGCGTTGGGCAACCGCAACCGGGCGTTGATCTCGACGGCCACGTGGTTCTTCGCCGCCGCGTCGATCACGCGTTGCATCCGCTCGGGCGTCCAGAGTTCGTCGTACTCGTCGGCGATCGTTGCCGGCAGGTAGGTCGGGTTGACGTAGAGATCGATCGGTTCGTTGTTGAGGATCGTCACGATCCGCTCGACCAGCATCTCCATGAATGCCTGCTTGTCGCCGACGACCACCTCGTCCTTCATCCAGAGCCGAACGCGCCGGCCGCGATGGTCGGTGAACGTCATCGCGTCGGTGAAGACGTAGTCGAACTTCGCGATCGCCTCCTTGGAGAAGTTATCGACCCACTCGCGGCCCTCGGCCTGCATGCCCACGAAGCAGGGTTGCCCCTTCATGGTTTCGAGATACTTCGCGATCCCCTCGTCGTCGGTGATCGGGAACCCCACGCCGCAGTTGGCGGCGATCCCGAAGTTGACGCCCGTCGCGCGGCTGGCAGCCAGTGCCTCCTCGAGCGTCAGGCCGCCCTTGAGATGGACGTGGAAATCGACCAGCGGGAAGTTGCCGCGTTGCAACGCGAGGATCTCGCGATATCGTTGGTCGACGACCGGTTCCTCGACCGTATCATCCGTCGATTCGTCCGGCAGCCGTTTGACGCGAATGTTCTTGAACGAGACCTTGCTCGTAGGATCGTGGCCTTGCAGGGCGAACGTCCCGCGGTTGAGCGAGCGGCGCCTGCGTTGGCCGTCGGCGGCCGGTTCGACGTAGTCGACCAGCAGATGCCCGTCGACCCAAGTCCGCACCCGCCGACCGGTCACCGCGATGTGCATGGTGAACCACCGGTTATCCGGGGCGATGCTCTTAAACTGGTTTCGGATACCGTAGAGGCTGCCGGTCTTCTTGAATTCGTAGTAATTGCCGTGCGGCGGCTGCGTGTTGTTGATCTGGACCTCGAAGCCGGAGCCCGGCCAGCCGCTCGGGCGATACCGCGTGTGGAAGTAGACGCCGGAGTTCGCACCCGGGGCGGTCATCACGTCGACTTTCAACTCGAAGTTCTTGAAGTTGGCGCCGCCCACGTCGCCCGAGTAGTAGAGGTGTGCCCGGGGACCCTCGAACACGATCGCCCCGTCGCGGGCGGTGAACGAGTCCGGGTTCTCGGCGGCCTTCCAGCCGGCGAGGCTCTTGCCGTCGAACAGCGGGGTCCAGGCGTCGGCGTCATCGGCGGCGGCGGCAAGTGCGACGTGCAATCCGAGCAACCAGGCAACGGCAACCGGGGCGAGCATGCGTTTCATCAGTGAGCGTCCTTCTTGTTTCGTGGTGGATTGGATCGGCAAAGACATTATGAGGCCAAGACGCCGCGCGTGCAAGTATCGGGGATTGTGGGCTACCGGCGGGAGGGGGTTCGGCGGGAGATGGCTATGATTGACGTGGCTGGCGGAGAATACGACAATGGGCGGGTTGCGTCGGGGCTGTCCCGTAACCACCGGAGCAAACGAGCCATGAAAACGGACCGACAACACTTCACCGCCGCTGTTGTCCTATTGGCACTGATCGTCGTCGACGGCCGGGCCGCCGCGGCCGAGCAGCCCGATCGAATTCGGCCATACTCGAAGAACGCGTCCTATTGGCAGTACCAGGGCAAGCCCGTGTTGTTGCTGGGTGCCAGCAAGGACGACAACCTCTTTCAGATCGACGATTTGCAGAAGCATCTCGACGCGATGCACGCGGCCGGGGCGAACTTCATCCGCAACACGATGTCCGACCGTGACGAAGGCAATCTCTATCCCTTCCTGCAAACGGACAACGGCAAGTACGATCTGGACCAATGGAACCCGGCCTACTGGCAGCGATTCGAGAAACTGCTACGGCTGACGGCCCAGCGAGAGATCATCGTACAGATCGAGATCTGGGACCGGTTCGATACCACCGACGCGAGTGGCTGCGACCGATGGCAACGCCATCCGTACAATCCCAAGAACAACGTCAACTACACGTACGAGCAGTCCGGATTCGCCGCCCGCTATCCGGATCATCCGGGCAAGAACAAGCAGCCGTTTTTCTTCACCACGCCCCGGCAGCGCAACAATCGGGTGGTGCTGAAGTATCAGGAGCGGTTCGTCGACAAGATGCTCTCTTATACGCTCGCGTGCGACCACGTGCTCTACTGCATCGACAACGAGACGTCGGCGGAAGAGGCCTGGCCCGTCTATTGGACCGAGCGGATTCGCGCGCGGGCCAAGGCGTCGGGCAAGCAGGTGTGCGTTACCGAGATGTGGGACGACTGGGACCTGAAGGCCGAGCGCCATCGCCGCACGCTCGACCACCCCGAGCGGTACGACTTCGCCGACGTTTCGCAGAACAACCAGAAGATGGGCCAGGTCCACTGGGATAATTTTCAATGGGTGCGCCGGCACGTGGCGGGAAAACCGCGTCCGCTGAACACGGTGAAGACCTACGGCGCCGACGGCGGCCGGTTCGGCGACGCGAACGACGGCGTGGAGCGCTGGTGGCGGCACGTGATCGGCGGCGCGGCCGCAGCCCGGTTCCATCGCCCGGATAGCGGATTGGGGCTGTCGAAACGGTCGACCGCCAGTCTGGCCGCAGCGCGGAAGCTCGAATCGCTCGTCAAGCCATGGGACGTCGAAGCGGCCAACGAACTGCTCACCGACCGTGAAGACGACGAAGCCTACCTGGCAGCCCGGCCGGGCGAGGCGTACGCATTGTACTTCACCGACGGCGGCCGTGTCGGCCTGAAGCTCGACGATCACGCCGGCCCATTCCAACTCCGCTGGATCAGCATCGCCACGGGCGAGTGGGGCAAGGAGAAGACGATTGCCGGCGGTGCGACGGTTACGATCGTGGCGCCGCCGAAGGGTGGTTGGGTGGCGGCGATCACCAAACGGCAATGATTCGCTCCGGCTACAAATCGAGCCGTGCGGTTTCCTTCAGCGCAACTTGCAGCGAAGGCAAGAGTCCGCTGCTCCCGCTGCCGGACGTGTGAAAGCGATCGACGAAGCACTTCGCGATGGCCGCGAAGTCCGGATTCTTGAGCTTGTTCTTGTAGTTCTCCATCTCGTCAACGTCTTCGCCGCAGAGGTGCAGCATCCATGTCTCGACGTTCCATTTGGGGACCCAAATGACAATCCGTTCGTCATCACCGCACTGGGTGAGTTTGGCGTCCTTGAGTGCAGAATCGAGGCAGTCGAAGTGATGTTTGACGGTTTGTTCATCAGCATCCGTGCCAACGAGCATTGCGATCTGTTGGAAACTGGCCTTGCTGCGGTACGTTCGCACCTTGCCCGGATATTGCTTCTCCACCCATTGCTTTGCCGATCCTCGGCCGACGGGATAGCCTTCGACGTACACTTCACGGCGGGCAAACCCGAGGCGATAGAGCACTTCACGCGCAAGACGCTCCAGGGCTCGATCTTCAACCAGCACGGTTACGCGCACACCCTTGCTGCGCCTCATGGTTTACTCCCATCCCCGCGCGACGATTTCCGAAGGCGAGATCGCGTCGTCCTTGGTCCACCCGAACGGCTTGACACTGATGGGGCCCGCGTCTTCGCGGAAGAAGAGTTGTCCGTGTTGTGCCGCCAGGTAGTCGATCAGCTCCGGATGGTGAGAGACCAACAGGCACTGGCCGCCGCCGTCCATAACGCGATCTCGCAACCGGACCAGCCACGGCTGGATCTCGCGCAGCGCCACGAAGTTATCCGGTTCGTCCACGCACACCGTAGCGTCTCGATCGATGGCTGCATGCAGGATCGTAAACAGTGCCACGAGACAACGCTGGCCTTCGGACAATTTGTCGAACGACAGCGTGAAAGGTCGTGCAGAACTTCCATTCGTGTCCCGGGAATAATCGAAGTCGAACTTCAAGGTCCGTGCCGTTTCACCCGCGCGCTCCAGCTTGAAGTCCTGAAATCCGCCGAGAACTCCTTCGCGGAGGCTGTCGCGCAAACCGGTACCCAAGTCCACGGATTCCTGCAATAGATGCCGAAGCCACGACGCAAGATGGTGAAGACGGCGGTCCGGCTTCTCCAGTTCAGCGTCACTCTGAGCGGTCATTCGTAGCGGGTCGGGGGAGAAAACGTAGACGCGCTCCATGCGCTCGCGGAACCACGTCAGCCGCGAGTTATCAGGTCTGGGCGCAATTGTGGGGATGGCAGAGCGCGACCAGTCGAACGGGTAGACCGGACCGGCCGAACCGTCATCCCTGTGTAAATGTACATCCTTGCCGTCATACTTGTAAAGCACAATCTGATCATGTCGAAGTAGCTCGCTCTCAATACGGCTCTTTCGCTGCTCGCGATTGTGCTCGATGGTCAACTGATAGCGGTACTCTCCACCGTTTCCTTCGAGTTCAAGTCCAATCGTCTGCTCGGAACGAGTATCCCAGGCCGTAAGAGTGCTCGCGGGAAATGCTTCGCTGGTAGGCAACCCCGATACGATGAACTCACGCAACGTCTCCAGGACGTTGAAGACGGTGGTTTTCCCAGCGCCGTTTTCCCCGACCATCAGTTGCAGAGAACCCGGCTTCCAATCGAAGTTGACGAAACACTTGTAGTTATCCAGATAGATTCGCTTGATCATGGACCCATCCTCGCACTCACTGCCGAGTTCTCCGCCTCATTTCTGCGGCCTTTCTGTCGGGGCACCCGAATTGTCCAGACGCCACCGTCACCTCACCCATTCTCGCGACCGACGAACGGATCGTCAAGCCCGCTTCCCGGCGCGTCTTGTCCGGGTGGGGCCGCCCCGGCGTAATCTCCTGCGACGTGCCTGATACAAGGCTTGCCAGCCCGACAGCGACGCGAGCAAGAGTGCTGCGACGACGATGCCCAGAAAGATGACCGACGACGTCACGGGAGACTCGATGGGGTGGCTTGCGAGCATCCCGACCGCCCCGGCCAGAAGGATCAACACCAGGGGAAGTACCACGACGAACGAACAGCCTGCAGAGAGATAGTCCCTTCGGTGGAACCGTTGCGTGTACACGCTGTCGACCGGCGGCGCGGGGGGCGTTGACGGAGCTTCGTAGGGATTGTCGTCCATGGGGAGATCCTCCGTCGGTGCTGGTGCGTTTCACACACCCTACTTGCCCTGGCATTATAGTGGATGGCCCCCCGCCCGACACCGGGCCGCTTGCGGCTTCGCATTTTCTGCCAATGCCTCTATTTCCACCTCGCGCCTGATTGACAACCGAGCCCCCGGTTGCGACAATCCCGCGTGTGGGGCTTCGCAGACCTCGGACCAGAATGGGAGAGTCGTCATGAACCGGCTATTATCTGTGGTGTTGCTGATCGGTGCTGCTGCGCTCGGCCCTTGGGCATCGGCGGAAGACTCGGCCGCGGTGAAAAAGCTCTTTGCCAATCCGCCTCGGCAATTCAGCTCCGGGCCACTCTGGGTCTGGAACGATATGCTCACCGAAAAGCAAATCACCAGCACGCTGGAAGACCTCGCCGGCCAGAAGGTCAAGCAGGTCTGGGTCCATCCGCGGCCCGGACTGATGACGCCTTACCTGGAAAAGGACTGGTTCCAGCTCTGGAAGGTCGCCATGCGCGAGGCCGAGCGGCTCGATATGAACGTCTGGATCTACGACGAAAACTCTTACCCCTCGGGCTTCGCCGGCGGACTCGTGCCCGAGGCTATGCCCGAGTCGCGCGGCCGCGGGCTGCATTTCTCGGAAGTCAAGAAGATCGACAAGCCGGGCGACGACGTCGTGGCCATCTATCGGCTCACCGACGACGGCTTCGAGAACGTAACGAAGCAGGCCAAGGCGGGCGAGGCCTTGCCGGAGGCCCGATACCTGGTTGCCCAGATTCGACTCGCACCGAGCAGCGGTTGGTTTGGCGGGAAGTATTACGTCGACCTGTTGCACCCGGGCGTGACCGAGAAGTTTCTCGAAATCACCATGGGTGCCTACGAGAAAGAACTCGGCCAGCATTTCGGCAAGCGGATCCCCGGCGTCTTTACCGACGAACCGCACCTGGCCCCCGCCGGCGGCCTGCACTGGCCGGAGCGGCTGCCGCGGGATTTCAAGAAGCGATGGGGCTACGACCTGATGGACCATCTGCCCAGCCTCGTCCGTCCGGTCGGCGATTGGAAGCGCGTGCGGCACAACTATTACCAATTCCTGCTCGAAGAGTTCATCACCTGCTGGGCCAAGCCGTGCTATGAGTATTGCGAGCAGCACAATCTCGAATTCACCGGCCACTATTGGGAACACGGCTGGCCGGGGGCCGGGCACGGGGGCGACAACATGGCGATGTACGCCTGGCACCA